>JBBIUJ010000198.1:0-7831 GCA_037440345.1 Prolixibacter sp. | reverse complement strand
AGGGGCCACCTCGACAACATCTCCAACAACATGCTGATTGGTGCTGTCAACGATTTCAACGGAAATACCAACTCTGTGCTGAACCAAATGACAGGCAGTTACGGCACCGTCCCGGATACTGCCAGGGCTTACAAAAAATCAGGGATCGGATCCATCGTGGTGGGAGATGAAAACTATGGAGAGGGATCATCCAGGGAACATGCGGCCATGGAGCCCCGTCATCTGGGAGTCAGGGCTGTCCTGACACGCTCCTTCGCAAGGATACACGAAACGAACCTCAAGAAACAGGGGATGCTCGCTTTGACCTTTGCCAACCCTGATGATTACAACCTCATTAAAGAGCAAGACAGGATCGATATAATTGATCTTCAGAATTTTGCTCCCGGCAAGCCATTGAAACTTGTTCTACATCACATGGATGGCACTTCCCAGGAAATTTTGGCCAAACATACCTACAACGACCAGCAAATTGTCTGGTTTAAAAGTGGGTCATGCCTTAATTACATCAAGGAGGGTCATTGATAATAGGACAAATAAAAGAAAGGGCTGGTAATTACTACCGGCCCTATTCTTTTGTGCAAAGTCTAATCACCTGATAGAATGATCCCCCCAAATATGTTTAAAGAATTTAACATTTTTTAAGACAATTATTGAACATGTTATTTCATTGCGCAATAAATTTGACCGGTGTAAGGAGCAAATTTTAACGATGGTTAATCCCCTAAAAATGATCAACTATGAAGACGAGCTCAAGTTCTTATGATAAGATGGCTTATAAAAATAAGGCAGAATTAAAAATGAGAAATTTACAAAACGACACAGATCTGCTTTTGGAAGAGAACACCGAAATGATGAGTGTACTCAACGATCTGGGTGAACTGGAAGATTTGACTGAACTTTACGGCGACAAGGACGACATCATCTGATGCCGGTTTAGGAAAGCCGATCACTTGCTGAAGACCAAAAATCTCACACAATTATTTTAGGACAAAATTTCGAACTTTTACAAGTTCAATTCTAAACGTCCATTTATCTGAAATCCCTCTCCTTTGAATAATAAATCCAAACCAACCCTGATCGTCCTGCTCGGTCCGACCGGTGTCGGAAAAACAGACTTAAGTATCCATATTGCCAACCATTTCCGCACCGAAATAATCTCTTGCGATTCAAGACAGTTATTTAAAGAGATGCAAATTGGAACAGCAGTTCCCGAAGAGAAGATCCTGAGACAGGTACCACACCACTTTATACAATCCAACTCCATTTTCGGAAGTTACAATGTGGCCATGTTCGAGGCCGATGTACTCGACAAACTAAAGAGCCTCTTTGCCATTCATCCGCTTGTACTGATGACAGGTGGCTCGATGCTCTATATTGACGTGGTCTGTAAAGGGATAGACGACCTTCCCGACGTAGATTCCGAATTAAGGGCAACCCTGATGGAGAGAATGAAGATGGAAGGTATTGAACGAATGAGGGCAGAACTAAAACTTCTGGATCCTGTCTATTACCATGAAGTTGATCTCCAGAATCCTGTACGGATCATTCATGCCCTGGAAATCTGTTACCTAACAGGAAAACCGTTCTCCTCGCAACGGACAAGAACGGCAAAACAGAGGAACTTCGATATCATTAAAATTGGACTGAACCGCGACAGGACCGAATTGTACGATCGAATCAACAGTCGCGTGGATGAAATGATGACCACCGGACTGGAAAAGGAGGCTCGGAGCCTTTATCCCTACCGGGAATTAAATACCCTCAACACGGTCGGTTACCGCGAATTGTTCGACTATTTTGACGGGAACTGCTCGCTGGGCGAGGCAATTGAAAAGATCAAGGCAAATTCGAGGAAATATGCGAGAAAGCAACTCACCTGGTTTCGCAAAGATCCGGATATTCATTGGTTTCATCCCGATCAGGAAGCTGAAATCCTTAAATTAATTACAGATTACAAATTACAAATTAAAGATTAAGAGAAAGTTGCAGTCAATTTTTAATCTGTAATTTTTGATTTGTAATTTTTGATTTGTAATTTTTGATTAAAAAAAAAACCGGTCTCCCGGCTTTTTTAAATATCATCATCGTCATCGTCATCCTCCAACGGCTCATCGGCGATGTCTTCCACATCATCCTCTTCATCGCCCCCTTCAAATCCCTGTAGGGCGAAATCGTCTCTCAGGATTCCATCATCGCCAAAATCCTCATCATTTTCAATAATATCGTATGCTTCAGCCAGCGTCATCCTGACAAGGTAATGGAAATCGTCCGTTTCATACGGCAATGCGGAGACCACTTTCCCTTTCGCATCGATGTATGTAATAAGACTTCCGGCAAAACCCTGTGGATAGTTCAGTTTTATTTGCCCTTGTATATCAAGAGGGAGCTTATCGTAATCTTTTACCAAACGAGGTTTGTTGCTTGGGGCCATGCGAAAAATGTTTTATTCTATTAGTATTTAATACTTTATACTTATCTTGGTATTTAATCGTAAAGGTCAGAAAAGTGATGCAAAATAGTAATTCATTAAATTCAAACAATATTTTAGTCAAAAATTATTTATTTTTTAATCTAATGGTGATCTTGGGTCAAAACAAATGCATTATTTACGCAATTCAGGCAAATTATCATAGCCTAGGAACAATTCAAACAGGAAGTTGTTCATTCCATCCATCTAATATTTTACATATATTGGATATTATGCAGGATCGTATAAATGAATTTGACTTTAGGGTATAAATGCCTAAATTTGTCGCGTTAAAAATTATCATCGTCAGAATCTTTCGGAAAAGTCGCTCTTACGGTGAACATCCTACCGGATATTCCTTCAAATAAATGGAATATCCAGCTAAACAACAAATTATATACAGATGAACATTTCGTACAAATGGCTGAAAGATTACCTGAATACCTCGTTAAACCCGAACGAAATTGCCTCTGTCCTTACACAATTGGGTTTGGAAACCGGAAGTGTTGAGGAGGTTGAGTCGGTTAAAGGCGGACTGAAAGGGTTGGTTGTGGGTGAAGTTCTCACCTGTGAGAAACATCCCGGATCAGATCACCTGAGTATCACAACGGTTAACCTCGGCAGCGGCGAGATTGCCCCTATCGTTTGCGGCGCACCAAATGTTGCGGCCGGGCAAAAAGTGATTGTAGCCACCGTTGGCACCACACTGTACAAAGGGGAAGAGTCTTTCACCATCCAAAAATCAAAGATCCGGGGTGAAGTGTCGGCCGGAATGATTTGCGCCGAGGATGAGATCGGGTTAGGAACCGACCACAACGGAATTATGGTGCTTGATCTTTCTGCAGTTCCCGGAACACCGGCCTCTGCCTGGTTTCAAATCGAAAGCGACTTTTGTCTGGAGGTAGATCTAACCCCAAACCGTATCGATAGCGCCTCGCACATAGGTGTGGCCCGCGATTTGGCCGCATTTTTAAGTCAAACAGAAAAGATTAACTACAGCAGGCCATCGGTCGATGGTTTCAAAGTATCTTCTAATACCCATACCATTCCGGTTACCATTGAAAATTCTGAGGCTTGTGCCAGGTATGCCGGGGTTTCAATAAAAGGAATTACCATCAAAGAATCACCCGACTGGCTGAAAAACCGTCTTCGGGTCATTGGCCTTAAACCGATCAACAATGTAGTCGATATCACCAATTATGTCCTGTTCGAAACCGGCCAGCCCTTGCATGCTTTTGATCTGAAAGCCATAAAAGGAAATCGAATTATCGTGAAGACGCTTCCTTCCGGCACCAAATTCCGTACGCTGGATGAGGTGGAACGCTCGCTTGATGAAAAGGACCTGATGATTTGCAACCAATCGGAAGGAATGTGTATAGGTGGCGTTTTCGGTGGAATAGACTCAGGCATAACAAACGAAACTACCGAGATGTTTCTGGAAAGTGCGCTGTTCAATCCCGTCTACATTCGTAAAACAGCCCGTCGCCACGGACTGAATACCGATGCATCCTTTCGTTTCGAACGCGGTGTGGATCCAAATGGCACCATCTACGCACTCAAACGTGCAGCCATCCTGATCTGTGAAATTGCCGGGGGCGAGATCGCTTCGGAGATCATCGATGTGGTGGCAGATCCGGCCATGCTGGAACCTTTTGCAGTGAGTGTGAACTACAACAACATTAACAGGTTAATTGGCAAAGAGATCCCTGTAGGACAAATTAAAAATATTCTCACCTCACTCGAAATCAAGATTGTTTCGGAGAACCATGAGGGACTTGAGCTTGCCGTACCGCCTTACAGGGTGGATGTACGCCGCGAAGCCGATGTGATCGAAGAACTTCTGCGCATCTACGGATACAACAATGTCGAACCCGGAAAATCCGTAAAATCAACCCTCCAGCATGGCGCCCTTCCGGACAAGCAGAAACTGCAAAACCTTGTTTCTGAGATTTTGACAGCCAACGGATTCAACGAGATCATGTGCAACTCACTCACCAAATCAACCTATTACGAGCAACTCACTTCCTTCAAAGAGGAGAATTGCGTGAAACTTTACAATCCGCTCAGCTCAGACCTGAACGTTATGCGCCAGACCCTGTTCTTCGGCGGACTTGAAACCGCCCTCAGGAATACCAATTTCAGAAATGCAGACCTGAAATTGTACGAATTTGGTAATATTTACAAGTATGACGGGACTAAAACTTATTCGAATCCAGTAAAAAACTATTCAGAAGAGGAGCATATTGGTATCTGGATTACCGGTAACAAGGAGAATGAGAACTGGGTGTCGAAGGCGCAGCCAGCCAGCTTTTTTACCCTCAAAAGTTACGTTGAAAAGATACTGTCACGTGTGGGTATATCTCCGGATGCTTGTCAAATAAAATCCTTTTCTTCGGATCTTTTTGCTGACGGACTGGTTTACATCTTCAACAACCAGCAGATTGCCCAAATAGCCATTCCTGGTAGAAACATATTGAAGCAAAACGGCCTCTCTGCCGACCTTTATTATGGCGATATTCACTGGACGCTGCTGCTCAACGCCATCAAAAAACAGAAAGTATCCTACACCCCGCTTCCAAAATTCCCTGAGGTAAAGCGGGACCTTGCATTGCTGGTGGATCAGGAGGTTTCTTTCAGCGCCATCAAAATGTGGGCTTTCAGAACCGAACGGGAACTGTTGAAATCAGTATCCATTTTCGATGTTTACGAAGGCGCGCATCTTCCTGAGGGAAAGAAATCGTATGCCGTAAGCTTCCTGCTAAGGGATGATTCCCAAACCCTACAGGACAAGCAGATTGAAAAGACAATGGAAAAATTGATGAACACCTTTCAAAGAGAGTTAGGAGCTCAGATCAGGTAAAATGGAAGTTCAGATTATTAAGGTTACCACTTCACAACAAGTTGATGTGGTAGCGCATTTGGCCAAGACCATATGGCCGGACCATTATTCGCCCATCATAGGAAAGGAACAGGTCGATTACATGTTGGGTAAATACCAAACTTCGAAGTCGATTCTGGCACAGATTGATCAGGAAGGCAATTCCTATTTTTTGATCTATTCTGATGAAGTGCCCGTTGGTTATATCGGGATTATTGAAAAGCACAACGAACTATTTCTCAGTAAATTGTATATTCTTAGCACAGAACGCGGAAAGGGAATCGGACATGCTGCCATCGACTTTCTGAAAGCAAAATGCAGGGAGATCGGGGCCCCTTACATCACCCTGACAGTCAACAAACAGAACCTCAACTCCATTTGTGCTTACGAAAAACTGGGATTCGAAAACTACGGCGAGGTGGTTACCGACATCGGAAAAGGGTATGTGATGGATGATTATTTGATGCGGTTAAGGATTAGCCCAAGGTAAAAGAGGGGTGTAAGCTATTAGCCTGTAATTTCTTTGAATATTTGCTCCTTCCGTCCGAAGTGATCCAATCACATTTTTATACATCTTCTCGCGGACGGTTATCATCTTGAATTTCTTCACCCGGGGTTACGCTCCTTCGTCGCTCACCCCGGGTTATTCATATTTAACCCCTTCGGGGTAGAATTGAGTGGGGATCACCATTGTGATCAGGGAATTAGGATTGTGCAACTGCCAATTTTCACATTTTCACATTTCCCAATTTTCACATTACTATTTACCCTTCAACTTCGCTCAGAGGCACGGTTAAGGGTTTTCCGTCTCATCATCTCCAAGTCCCTCAGTCCCTCAGTCTTCTTCCATCGTCCTAGTCATCCCCGTCGTCCCAGTCGTCCCAGTCGTCCTAGTCATCCCCGTCGTCCTAGTCGAATAGCTGCCCAAGATTTCCAAAGTAATCCACGTCCCACCCTTCTACCATATTTTCGTAGGCGTCGTCCGGAATATTGGTTTGGTGGAGCTCCACGAGGGTTCCTTTTCTGTCGGGGTGAAGTTTGATGGTCACAATCGAATCGGACTCTTCGCCAAAGAACCATTTTTGCACGATCAGTTTGTCCTGGATAAATTCCAGGTTTTGGCCGGTGATGGCCCCATCCCAGATTTCAAATTCACTGCCCGGCTCGGTGCTCATGACCACGGGTTCACCGGTCCAGATTTCTATCATCAGCGGATTGGTCATCGCATTGTAAACATCTTGCGGGGTAGCGTTGAGGGTGTAGCGTTTTTTGAAGTCTTTCATGGCAAAGTGACTAAAGTGAACTAGAGTGACTAAAGTTACGAGAAGTTCTGAAGTTGCCGAAATACCCGGAGAAATTTGTACAAAATTCTACTATTTTTGATTTCTGGATACTTTAGTTCACTTTAGTCACCCTAGTTCACTTTAGTTCACTTCCTTATGAATAAAATCCTCCTTTACTCCCGTCTCGTTAAATTCGAACACACGATATTCGCGATGCCTTTCGCCCTGATTGGGTTTTTTATGGCCACGATGGTCACAGATCAGGTTCATTTCTGGCGACTGTTGGGCACCGTTGTCATTTCGATGGTTTTTGCCCGCAATGCTGCCATGGGGTTTAACCGCTTCCTGGACCGAAGATTTGATGCGGCCAATCCCCGCACGGCTATGCGGGAGATCCCCGCAGGTTTGGTTTCAGCGCCCAAGGCATTGGCTTTTGTCATTGTCAATGCATTGTTGTTTGTGGCTGTCACCTATCTGATCAATCCCTTGTGTTTTGCGCTTTCTCCCGTTGCTTTGTTTATCATTTTGGGATACAGTTATACCAAACGGATCACTCCGCTGTGCCATTTTGTGCTTAGCCTTGGATTGTCGCTTGCCCCCATCGGAGCCTGGCTGGCAGTGACAGGATCGTTTGCCGTTGCGCCGCTGCTCTTTTCGGGAGTTGTCTTTTTCTGGGTAAGTGGTTTCGATGTTATTTATGCTTGCCAGGATGTCGAGTTCGACAGGCAGTACCGATTGCAGAGCATTCCAGTGCTGACTGGTGTAAAAAACGCGCTGAGGATCTCGGTTTTGCTGCATGTAGCCACCTTTCTTCTTGTGATCGCGGCAGGATTGGTCATGGAGGCAAACTTTATTTACTGGATTGGCGCCGGCCTTTTCGGGATCCTGATGGTGTACCAACACCTGATCGTAAAGGCCGATGACCTGAGCCGGGTCAACCTTGCATTCGGCACCATGAACGGGATTGCGGGGGTTGTTTTTGCTGTGTTTGTGATTGGGTCGCTGTATTTTTAAATTGACATAAACGAAGGGCTACCAAAATTACGCCGCTACGCGGCTAAAACCCGGGTTTGCATTTCCCCAATCACCGTTTCCCCGTTTCTTCGTTTCATTTCTGCCACCGTTCGGAGTTCAGGTCACCCCTTCACCCCTTCACCCCTTCGCCCCTTCGACAAGCTCAGGGACCGGGTATTTTGCGTGATT
>JBBIUJ010000197.1:0-7844 GCA_037440345.1 Prolixibacter sp. | reverse complement strand
GGCGCGAAGGGTAACACAATGGTCACAAAGACAAAATCTATCAAATCAGATGACTATTACAAAAAAAACCGCCCGCTGGAAAAAGATTCTTTTAATTCTGACTATCCTGGTATTTGTTCTCTACTATTTTTTGTTTGCTTTTCCCTTCCGGGGAATGTTCTTTAACCAACAGAGGCACACCAATCCTCCCTTGACACCTGCATGGGCACTGGAATGCTGGTTGTGGGAGGACGATATCAATACGGCGGAACGGGTGGATACACTATTAAACGGCTATGCAAAATATGATCTTCCTGTCAGGACAATCCTCATAGATAGCCCCTGGAGCCTTAGGTACAACGATTATGAAATAGATACCCTGAAATATCCCCACCCCAAAGAGTGGTTTTTAAATCTTCAGGAGAGAGGTTATCGGGTTGTCTGCTGGACCACCAACATGGTGAACAGTTACAGCAAGAGCACCAGGATAAAGGAGTCGGAAGATTTTTTCAAGGAGGCATCCGATAAGGGATATTTGGCCGGGCATGGTGAGAAGAACAGTTGGTGGCAAGGCAAAGGGGGATTTATTGATTACGCGAATCCGGATGCGATGAAATGGTGGAGAGGCCGGCAGCAAAACCTTTTCGATCTGGGTGTCGACGGTTGGAAGCTGGATGGTACGGCAACGCTATTCTACACGACCATTGCCGGAATACCGTTTGCCTACAAAACAACCAAATCAGGATTAATGTCCACCCGAACATACATGGACCATTACTACCGCAATGAATATTTCTGGGGATTAACCCAAAATCCCGAATTTGTGACACTGGCGCGCTCTATTGACAGGTGGTACCATCCCGAAGGTTTTGCACCACTGGATGCAGCGCCGGTAACCTGGGTAGGAGACCAGGTACATGGCTGGGAATCCAAAGGTGTAAAACGGGCAGAGGATGGGAAAGCAAAGGATCTAGCGTTTGATGGAGTTGAGGGCATTGAAAGCGCTATCAAAAGCATTCTGGCAGCCGCGAAGTTGCGCTACAATGTAATCGGGTCTGATATTGCCGGTTTCTCGGGCAGTACGATTCCACCCCGTTTGTACATGCGTTGGACACAATTGTCGACCTTTTGCGGACTATTCCTGAATGGCGGTCACGGGGAACGGGCGCTTTGGCATCGGACACCCCAGGAATTAGAGGTGATCCGCAAATTTTCGTGGCTGCATACCGAGTTGGTGCCATATATGTACAGTTATGTAGTAACCGGACACCAAGGTGGGAGAGTACTGCAGAAACCGATAGAGGGGAAGTACCACTATCTCTTTGGCGAAGATTTCGTAGTAGCTCCAATTTATCAGGACAATCTTAGCGTCAAAGTTACCCTGCCTGCCGGGAGATGGCGTTACTTCTTTGATGACAAGATCGTGGTGGAAGGCACCAAACCGATAACCTTTGAAAGGGAGTACCCACTCGAAGAATTTCCTGTTTACATCAGGGAGGGGGCGATTGTTCCGCTAAATGTCGAGCGAAGTTATACCGGATTGGGAACGGAGGCCAACAAAGGGGCGCTGACATGGTTGGTTTATCCGGGCGTCGACAACCATTTCACGGTGCACCATCCCGATATGAGCGGCAGTTCCACTGTTGCTATGACCAATTTTACCGATAGGATTGAGTTGAGTTTAAAAGAGATGAAAAAGCCCTCGGTTTTCAATATCCGTATGGAACAAAAGCCGGCCAGAGTCTCTTTCAATGGAACTGCTTTAAATGATTCGGCAGATTATCGGTACGATACAGCCAAATCTCATTTGATTGTCAGAATTCCAGTCATCAAGGATGGCACCCTGATAATCAATAAATAACTAGTCCTGCACTCATAACTCATCTCTCATAACTTTAACACAAATTCCACAGCATTCTGGTCGGTTGGCAGGTCGGGTTCAATGCCCGTCCCCTGGTAGCTTTTCCCGTTTTTGTCATAAAATTGGGCAAAGGGGATATGGATCCGATACGCTTTGTCCAATTCATACATATTGACCAAAGCCGGGGCTCCGGCGCTCTTTTGCCCTACCAGGGTGGCCAGCTTTTCGTTTTTCATATAGATTGCCAGAGCTTCCGCAGCGCCAGAGCTCGATTTATTGATCAAATAGAAAATCTTGCCTTTGAAGGATGGCAAAGCGGAAAATGTCTTTAAATAGAAGCCTTTTTCATGAAAGATCGCATTACCTAACCCCGAAATTTCCAATGGATTTTTAAGCAATTGCACCCAATTGGCCGGCTTCGGAATAATATTCCCGGTTTCGGTCCATTGTCGGGTCAGATAGCAACCCCAATTGGCTGACATGGGAGTCAAATGGTTGGCCAGCAAGAGAGCAGAACTGACTGGAAGGTTTCTGCTTCCCTCAGCTTCAATGATCAATTTTTTGATGTTTCGCTCCTGGATCTCTTTGAATAATTGATCCATCTCCTCTCCGGTATCAGGGAGGTTATTGAGAAAGAGGATAGCATTGTTTGAAGGTAGAATTTTTAAGGAATTGTTTTTTTTCTGCAACGGATCCGGCGCTTTTTTGTTTAGTTTCCTTATTTCATGAGGGATTTGCTGTAGTTTCTTCCCAAGCCACATCATCGTCATGGCCAATTCATAGTCGTCAGCAATTTTGGATTTAAGGCCATTAATCTCGCTTTTGAAATTTTGCCAGTCGGAAGATTTTTTAAGATTTGCGTCCCAGTAGAATTTCTCTATCAAAGAAAATGAGTTATTGATAAGGGCGGGATAATCCCTTAAAGGCTTATCTGAGGCTAATTTCTTACCTTTCAGCAGGGTTGTCCTGCTTTTGTCGTCGGTGAGCAATCCATAGAAATTGTCATTCCAGGTTTTGGCTTTTAGCGAGAATATTTTGTCCGGGTAATCGATTCTTCCATCATAGTGGATGGTATCTGCATGATAGGAAACACTGCCTTCCCCATGCATCAGTTCGGGATATTTGATTTTGCCGGCCGTTTTGGCTACCAGGTACATCAGTGATCCGGCCATTTCTCTCAGGGCATCTTTCCTGGAATATGTTTCAAATGTTTTGTTTACGGTATTTATGTGGATGGTAAGCAGCAATTCTTCACCCCTTTCGTTTTCAATCTGCCAATAGGATTGAGCGAATCCATTGATTGATAAGAATATAAATAACGAAAATAGTTTAAGTCTGGTCATTGTCCCGGATTAGATGGATTCGCTTAAAAATAGATTTTTATTCCAATATTTTGAGAAACTGTTTAAAATTTGTTTTTCCGTCCCTATGGGCGATGCCTCACAAAATCAACAGCATTCCGTCATTGCGAGGAGGAACGATGAAGCAATCTGTTGATAGTTAGGTAAATATATATATTAGTTATTGACAGGTGACACAAAGAATCAATCTGCTGATTATATGCGAATTATGAAATTGTATTTTCATCGCTTAATGACATTGCCCATACGGGACAGGATATTTTGAGGTAAATTCTCTTTCCACCAACATTATGTACCTACTGCGCTATATTGCTAATGTGATTTCTGATGAATAAAATGGGAACACTAAAATTTAATCAGTTTCTGAGTGACTGTTTAAATTTAATCAAGAATATAGTTGAACCCACTTCGGGGTTCCGCATCTCAGTCTCTCATTTGCCTCCGGTTTCACCGGAGGTTATTGACATTCAAGTCCTTCGGACTTGTTGAGTTGAGAAACCCTGAAAAGGGTTTAATTTGAATAACCCCCGATGAAATCGGGGGGCAATGAGACCAATGAACCAACAACCCTGCAAGGGTTGAACCGTTTACATATCAGTAGAACTAAATTTAATCAGTTTCTGAATATCCCCTGACAATAAAAAAGGGATAGCATCAAGCTACCCCTTTTTAATCCAATAGTTTTTTTGGTAATCCAACAAATCCTAATCCAGGTTTTGCGCATCAATCACCGCAATTGCGATCATGTTTACCACATCACGAACAGAACAATGCATCTGCATCACCTGCATGGATTTGCGGTTTCCGACGAGGATTGGGCCCAAAGTCTCACTTTCAGCGATGTGCTGCAAACTGTGAAGAGCTATGTTTGCAGAGCTTAAGTTAGGGAAAATCAATACGTTGCAATCCTTTTCTGCCAGTTTGTTGAAAGGGTACATGGTATTGCGGACCTTCTTGTTAACCGCAACGCTCAATTGCATCTCACCATCCACAATCATATCAGGATAGTTCTTGTGGAGAATTTTCACTGCCTCGCGCACCCTGGTAGGAGAGGGTTCGTGGTTGGAACCAAAGTTGGAATATGACAACATGGCCAGGTGGGGTTCTATATTGAATTGTCTGACCACTTTGGAGACCTGAACAGCGGCATCGACCAGGTTGTTTACGTCTGGGGCCGAGTCGATGGTGGTGTCGGCCAGAAAGTAGGTTCCCCGCTGACTGATCACCAGGTGCATCCCCAGGATCTTGGTGACATCAGGCTTCTTGCCGATTACCTCCAATGCGGGTTTGATAGCGTCAGTATAACGGGTGGAGTAGCCTGAAACCACGGCGTCAACATCTCCGCACTCCAGCATCAGCGCGGCAAAATAGTTTTTGTCAAACATTTTGTCTACCGCCTCTTCGAGCGTCATGCCCTTGCGTTCACGTTTTGCGAAGAGGACTTCTGCATATCTGCGGCGAAGTTTGTCGTTGGGCCTGCTCCTGTTGTCGATGATCTCTACTTCACCGAAATCGAGTTCGTTCTCTTCAATTAGTTTCCTGATTTTCTCTTCGTTTCCAATCAGGACCGGAGTGGCCATTTGCTCCTGGTAAGCAATATTCGCAGCTTTCAAAACTTCGTAATCGCTTGCATCGGGGAAGGCTACTTTCTTAGGTTCCTGCTTTGCTTTATCAATCATCATTGAGATCAGCTTATTTTCCGATCCCAGTCGGTGACCAAGTTCTTCAGTATAGGCATCCCAGTCGGTGATTTCGATTCGCGCTACGCCCGAATCGATGGCAGCTTTCGCTACGGCAGGGGCTACACGGGTGATCAACCGGGGATCCATTGGCTTGGGAATAAAATATTCACGGCCGTATACAATGTTTCTGGCGTTGTAGGCGGTCAATACCGATTCCGGCACCTTCTCCTTGGCTAAGGCTGATAGGGCCCGTACGCAGGCGATTTTCATCGCTTCGTTGATTGTTTTTGCCCTTACATCCAGTGCACCCCTAAAGATGAATGGGAAACCAAGTACGTTGTTGATCTGGTTGGGATAATCCGAACGTCCGGTAGCAAAAATCAGGTCGTCCCTTGATTCTTTTGCCTCGGCATACGGAATTTCGGGATCAGGATTTGCCAATGCGAAAACGATTGGGTTAGGCGCCATGCTGCGGACCATCTCTTTGGTCAGAACCCCTGCAACAGATAATCCAATGAATACGTCCGCGCCAACGATAGCATCAGCAAGGGTGCGGCTAGGAGTGTTGCGTACAAACTCCATTTTTGAAGCGTTCAGATCGGGACGTTCGTGGTGAAGCACCCCTTTACTGTCGCACATCAGCACATTTTCTTTTTTAGCTCCCAACGAAATATAGAGTCTCGTGCACGAAACGGCTGCAGCACCGGCGCCATTGACAACGATGCGTACATCTTCTAGTTTCTTTCCGGCCATTTCAACGGCATTGAGCAGACCTGCCGAGGATATGATGGCAGTACCGTGCTGGTCGTCGTGCATAATTGGAATGTCCAGCTCTTTCTTCAAACGCTCCTCAATTTCGAAACATTCGGGAGCCTTGATGTCCTCCAGATTAATACCTCCAAAAGTAGGCGCAAGGGCCTTCACTGTCTGAATAAAGAGTTCGGGATCGAGGGCATCCAATTCGATATCAAACACATCAATGTCGGCATATATTTTAAAAAGCAGTCCTTTGCCTTCCATAACAGGTTTACCTGCGGCCGGACCAATGTTGCCCAATCCGAGAACTGCCGTTCCATTGGAAATAACTGCCACCAGGTTCCCCTTCGCAGTATATTTGTAAACATCGTCCGGATTATCTTTGATTGCAAGACAAGGACTCGCAACGCCCGGTGTATACGCAAGTCCTAAATCACGTTGCGTAGCGTGCGGTTTTGTTGGAGTAACTGAAATTTTGCCTGGCCTTCCATTGCTATGGTAATCCAGGGCATCTTGGTTCAATTTAGCCATGTTGATAAGATTTTATATAAGGATATTTTTTTAGTGGAGCAAATTTATCAATTAATTAAATATATCGTTTAAAAATCCTAAAATCGGAGGGGAGAATTAAGAATTAAGAAACATTGGAAATTTTGCACAATACTAGAAATCTATATTTATCTGCAAATCAGCGGGTTTACTTGTTGTGAACTCTCTAACAATGGCTTCCGTTTCACTCTTGCATCTGCCACAGCTGGTAGCTGCACCGGTGAATTTTTTTACATCCTCCAAACTTTTGGCGCCCCTCTTCAGAATCCGCAAAATATCTTTATCAGTGACCCCATTGCATACGCACACTATCCTTTGCTTTTTAATTGCCATCTTCAGAAATTCAGTTCAGCGCGAGTTCTATCAGGTAATCAAAATGCAAACCTTTTACTTTGTCAACTACCGTGAAGCCTGATCTTTCGGCATATTCGGCCAATGTATCAGAATCCACAAACAGCCAGGGAAACTTCTTTCCCCTGACAGTTTTGTAACTTAACTGGTATTCCATCTCACCATAGTAAGTGTCGGAGGCAATGTCTATCCAGCTTTCACCATTTTCGTCCGTAAAGAGATAGAGGAGGTCAGATGAGTCTGCCAAAATCCTTCCTCCCGGATTTAATAACTGTTTCAGATGGTTGAGCAGGATGGAAAGTCCGGGCAATGTTTGGGCAACTCCGGCCCCATTCATTAGCAGCAGAATAGTGTCGAATTTCTGATCGGACATGGAGTAAATGTTGCCACACAATACATTGTTCAACCCCCTTTTTCGCATCACTTCGCAAGAAAGCGGTGAGATGTCTATCGAAATTACCTCCAGCCCCTTCTCTTGCAGCCAAATAGAATGTGCCCCTGCACCCGCACCAACATCGAGAATCTTGCCTTTGCACCGTTTTAAGGCCACCTGTTCCTGAAGTGGCATCTGTTCGAAAGTTCGAAAGAAGTAACCAGGTGAGAGGGTCTCATCTTCCGCGATATCAGTCCTTACCAGGATGGAATCGCCCACGATACCATGAAAATAATCGTGAACTGCTTTCCCGATAGGGTCCTGATGTTTTTTCAATACGGTCATAAAAAATTATGAGTTATGAGTGATGAGTTATAACTTATAATTCATAACTCATATCTACTTTGTTATTTATTTTTATTCGAAAGTGCATCTTTTATTTTCTTCCAGATAGAAGGTTTTTCCTCCTCTTTTTTGGTATCAACCTTCTCTTTAGCAGCCTTCCCCTCTTTAGCCTGATCGATGCTTTTCTCCTTTAGCTCCTCCTGTTTTCGTTTTTCACTTTTGAACATGTCCCAGAATCCTTTTTTGCCATCTTTGATCTCCTCTGCAAAATGTGGAGTATCCAATAGCGCCAAATTTTCGGCAGTCGGCGCGTTGAAAGGGATATTGGCATTGCCGGCAAAAGCAGGATCGCTGTAGTAACTCCTGAAAAAACCTCCAACTATGGGAAGTGCCATAAAGGCCCCCTGCCCGTGAGCCAGGGATTTAAAGTGGACCGAAGGATCCTCCGCTCCAACCCAGCATCCAGTTACCAGTGATGGAGTATACCCCATAAACCAGCCATCGGCAAAATTCTGGGTGGTCCCGGTTTTTCCCGCAAATGCTCCCGGAACATTATACTTTGACCTGATGGCTGCTCCGGTCCCTTC
>JBBIUJ010000196.1:0-7979 GCA_037440345.1 Prolixibacter sp. | reverse complement strand
ATGGTTACACAACATACGACCGTGATAAAGATTGTTTTATTACCGATATCACCAATTTGCTGCTGGGATTGGGCATCCAGGTTGATCGCGACTACAAAGTGCATGTGGACAAAAAACAAAATTTATGGGTATTGAGAGGTCAAAAGGCATTTTTCTACGACACCCGCAAAAAAGCGCTAAAAGTGTTTGGAACAACAGTACCTCTTAACGATATAGAAGCGACAGATATTCGCGACAATGGGGAAAAACTATATGGTCTGTTGAAGTCAGGGGTTATATGGCAGATAGACAAGTCCACAGGAGAACAAACTCTTATTAATTTACAGGGATATTTTAAACCCGACATTTTTTCTGACTATACTCATATATTTATAGATACCCGTGGTGGGATTTGGTTGTATTCATGGAAAATCGATGGGATTCTTTACAGGGAAAGAACAAATTCAACCTGGAAAAAGATAACGTTGGATTCTTCCGTTAAGTCTGATGCTAATGTTGTATTGGGTATGCTGGATGATGGTTACGGACATATCTGGATAGGGACTGACCATAAGGGATTGTTTATCTACAACAGGGCCAATGAATCCATCACCAATCTCTTACATAATTCGGAGACCAATTCTTCTATCGCATCAAATAATGTAGGATGCCTCTATCAGGATAATGACGGAATTATTTGGATAGGGCACAACAAGAAGGGAATCTCATTTTATCATGAAAGCTTTGATAAGTTTGTCAATATTGAACATGCTGAATGTAAGGATATCAATACGATATTTGAGGATAGGAAAGGTGATGTTTGGTTGGGTACAGACGGAAATGGATTGTATTTGTCGGAACCTAAGCAAAAGGGTAAGATTAGAAAGCTGCCAACGCCAAACAATGCAATCGTCTCATTGCTGGAGGATCGGAAAGGACGGATGTGGATTGGAACATACTTAAACGGCCTGTATTGCTATGAGAATAATCACTTTAGTAACTATACCAAAGAGAACAGTAAGCTGGCAGTAAATAACATCTGGAATTTGAAGGAAGATCGGTATGGAAATTTTTGGATAGGTTTGCTCGGAGGGGGAATTCAATCTCTTCGTTCGGATAAAGCGAGTTTTGATGACCTTGTTAACGCATGTGAAGACGTGAAATTCGCGCTGGATGTATTTTATGATGGGGGAGACAAATTGTATGTTGGTACTGTTTTTGGGCTCTGTATCATTGACATTACGACCGGTAACCATACCATATATTTGGGAAATAAAAGGGGGAACCAGCGATTCAAACAATTGCTGATAGGTAGTGTATATAAGGATGGAAATGATAATATCTGGCTGGGGCACTCACAAGGAATGACGTTATGGGATATTAAGAAGGACACACTCTATTACATTGACAAAAAAAGTGGGCTGTGCGACAATATTGTTCGGGGTATTGTTGAGGACAACAATGGTAAAATATGGGTAACTACAAGCAACGGCTTATCCGTTCTTTCAACCGAGCGTGATATTCATGGCGTTTTGAGAATTACCAGTAGAAATTTTTCTACAAAAGATGGACTTAAGACCAATTTTTTTAACAACCATTCTATTTGCAAACTGCGAAATGGCGACATCCTTTTGGGCGGAACAGAAGGATATACTGTTGTCAATCCGAATAAACTGGCAGGAAAGAACCTGCTTCCAGCCAAAGTAATCTTTACCGGATTGAGCTTAGCCAACAATAACATTCAGGTCGATTCGCTTTACAATGGACGCAGGTTGTTGGAACATTCTATGGAGCACACCTCTAAAATTACCTTTAGCTATAAGGATAAACTGATTGAACTACAGTTCGCTACAGGAGATTTGCTGAATGCTGACAAGGTAAAATATGCATATAGAATGGATGGGTTCAATGACCAATGGCTTCCAACGCAAGAGAACAAAATTGTATTCTCCTCTTTAAATCCGGGTAAATACAGGCTTTTCATTAAAGCATGCAACAGCGATGAGATTTGGAACGATGATGCGACTGTTTTGGACATTATCGTTACGCCTCCTTTCTATTTGGCAAACCTGGCAATAATACTATACATTTTTGTTGTTATTGGCCTTATCATTTTTGTTATTTATCGTACCCGAAAGCACCACCGGATCAAACTCGAACGGCAGAGATTTCAGTTAAAACGCGAACAGGAAGCAAACCTTAGTGAGATGAAATTAAGGTTCTTCACCAATGTCAGCCACGACTTACGCACGCCACTTACCCTTATTCTTACTCCTTTACAAACGATATTAGGTGGTGTATTGGAGGATGGTTTGCGCAAGAAGCTTAACACGGTAAACAAAAATGCGGAACAATTGCTCCAATTGATTAATGCTCTACTGGATTTTCGCAAATTGGACGTTGGGGCCGAAACTTTGCATCTGCAGACAGGTGATTTTGTCCATTTCATCAGTGAGTTGTGTCTCCCGTTTCAGGCATATGCCATAGATCGTCGCATGGATTTCAATTTTTCCGGCGAAATGGAAACCCTGCCGATACAATTTGATCCGGATAAAGTACAGAAAATAATCTTGAACCTGCTTTCAAACGCCTTTAAGTACACTCATGACGGTGGAAGTGTTAAAGTCCATATTTATCAGGAGGAGGATCGTGTATGCGTCAGCGTATCAGATACGGGTCAGGGTATTAGCAATGCGGACAAGGAACACGTTTTTGAACGGTTTTATCAGGCTTCGCAAAAACAGGAGAAAACAGGAAGCGGCATAGGCTTGCACATTGTAAGTGAATATGTACAAATGCATAGGGGAACTGTTACTGTCGCGGATAATGAGCCTCAAGGCAGTGTATTCACCATCAAGCTCCCAATTCAGGAAATCAGCATTTCTGAAGAGTTCCCTCTTGAAATAGTACCGGAGGAGGAACCAAATGAACAGGTAGAAGTACAGAGACTTCCTGCTAATCCTGTCTTGCTGTTGGTTGATGACAACAAGGACTTTTGTGAGTTCATGGCTGATAGCCTATCGGATGAGTATTCTGTATTGGTGGCTTTTAACGGTAAGGAAGCTTTGGACCAACTCAGGAAATACGATGTTAACATTGTCGTAAGCGATGTGATGATGCCTGTTATGAGCGGGACGGAGCTTTGCAACCGGATAAAGACCAACATACAGTGGTCGCATATTCCGGTGATCTTACTCACCGCACGTACCGCCGAAGAATATCAGCTGGAGGGTTTGGAATTAGGTGCGGATGACTATCTGACCAAGCCTTTCAACTTCAATTTGCTAAAACTACGTATTCGTAAGTTTCTGGAATGGACAGAAAAGTGCCATATCTCGTTTAGTCAAAAAATGGATGTCTCTCCGGGTGAAATCACGATAACCCCATTGGATGAGCAACTAATAGAGAAGGCAATCAGGATCGTGGAAGAACACATCAGTGACACGGAATTTTCAGTTGAGGAACTCGGTGCCGGAGTAGGCCTCAGCAGGAGCCACTTGTATAAAAAACTGATGAGTATTACGGGTAAAGGGCCCGCTGAGTTTATCCGCACGATCCGTCTCAAACGAGGACGGCAACTCTTGGGGAAAAGCCAGTTGCAGATAGCTGAAATTGCATATTCGGTTGGTTTCAATTCACCCAAAAGGTTCACTATCAATTTTAAGAGCGAGTTTGGGCTATCACCTTCAGAGTATTTGCAGACCTACAAGGAACAGAGATAGCACCTCTTGTGATATTCAGCCCACTCCGGGGCTGGATTCTTGGGTTGTTCATCATCCCCCGGTTCCGCGAACTCCACCGCGGGTTATTCATATTTGGCCACTTCGTGGCAGAAAATCGTTTTTCAGCAGGCCTTATTCCATCTAAATTCCTGATAGTATATATTTTAATTGTTGTATCATGCAAATTTTAAGCACGTACAAAGTATGAGCTTGAATGTTGCTGAACCTGGCCTTTGTAAAACACTCATAATCAATTTAATATGGTATGTATAGCGCATTTGGCGCATTTGTATGGCCTGAAAAGGTTGTAAATGATACATAAGGAACCCTAATCGAAAACATTTCGGACCCTGCCCGCATAATATTAAGAATAGATTTGATGGCTGTAATTAACCATTAGATTAAATCTATGTATTATGAAATTAAAATCGAGTGTGCACATTAAATGGCTGCATGGAGGACTAAGATGTCTTCTGGCCATTGTACTATTGAATCTGTTTGCATTACCAATCTACGCGCAGAAAGTTTCCTTATCCGGGGTTGTAAAGTCCGGTTCCGATGGAAGTACCCTTGTTGGTGTTACTGTTCATTTGAAAGGTACATCTTCAGGCACTATAACCAATGTGGATGGGGTTTATTCTTTGAAAGCTGAAAACGGGCAAACTCTCGTTTTTTCGTTCATAGGCTTTAAAACCCAGGAAATCGTTGTTAAGGGACAGAATGTTATCAATGTAAGCTTGGCTGAGGAGTTAAAGTCTGTTGACGAGGTTGTGGTTATTGGCTATGGCACAGTAAAGCGGAAGGACCTTACCGGTTCCATTTCTTCTATTAGTAGTGCCGAAATCCGGCAATCGGCTCCGGTAACCATCGAGCAAGCGCTGCAAGGAAGAATACCTGGATTGGTGGCAATGCAGACTTCCGGGCAACCCGGCGGCGGCGTTTCTGTGCAAATCCATGGAGCAACAGGCTTTGGCAGTAGCGGGCCGTTGTATGTGATGGATGGGGTAGAACTTCAGGGAATTATTTCGGGTGGCAGTGGCACTAATCCCCTGGCTGGGATAAACCCTTCAGATATTGAATCGGTTGATGTTTTAAAAGACGCATCGGCTACAGCAATTTATGGGTCAAAGGGTACCGATGGTGTTATTATCATTACAACAAAAAGAGGCCGGGTATCCCCTCCTAAAATTTCGTATGACTTGAATACTGGTTTTCAACAGTTGACCAGAAAACTTTCGGTCATGAATTTAAGGGAATTTGCAACTTTTGTAAACGAACGGAATGCTGGTTGGGGCTGGGGCTTCGATACCAGACCTGAATTTGCTAATCCTGCATATTTGGGCAAGGGAACCGATTGGCAAAATGAAATGTTCAGAAATGCCCCAGCAACTTCGCATACACTTTCGGTGAGCGGAGGTGATGAACGGACTCAGTACTTTTTTTCAGGATCTTATGAGAATCAGGAAGGGATTGCCTTAGGTTCACAATTCACCCGTATTTCATTCCGTGTAAACCTTGACAATAAAACAACCAATTGGTTGAAAACCGGGACTAGTCTCCAACTTGTAAACATGGATGAAAATCTTGCCACCGCTGGCAACAATCCAATTCAACAAGCACTTAATGAAACTCCGAACATCCCGGTAAAGAACAATGACGGCAGTTGGGGCGGCTCAAGCAGTACAGTTGGTTGGGTTGCGCAAATTGCAAACCCGTATGCTATGGCAACTATCAATAAAAACTTGGGTAACCGGAAACAACTTTATGGCAACCTCTATGCCGAGATTACTTTTGCCAAAGGTCTGGTATTGCGGAATGAGGCTGCAATCAATTTTAGCATGTCCACTGGAGATAGTTTTAGCCCAAGTTACAAAATGGGGAACCTCATAAAATTGACTAGTAACGGTGGATCGTCATTTGGTGAAGGTGTTAATACAACATTAAAGAATTACCTTACCTATTCTCATCTGTTTCGCAATATATACAACCTGACAGTAATGGCGGGCCACGAGGCAAATTTGGATAAATCCACGGGTTTAAGCGGTTCTCGTACGAATTTTCCTTCAGCTAGTGTTCAAGTACTGAATGGTGGTGATCCTACTACTGCAACGAATTCTGGTTCAAAGGGACATAGTTCACGCGAGTCGTATTTTGGCCGTTTGACTGTTGGTATTAGCGATAAATACCTACTTACCGGGAATATTCGTGATGACGGGGCTTCCATGTATGCAGAAAAAAATCGTTGGATTTTGTCTTACTCCGGAGCCTTTGCCTGGAAAATGAATAATGAAAATTTTCTGAAAAGTGTGAAAGGGGTTAATGAGCTGAAGCTACGTTTGGGCTATGGTATGACGAACCGACAAGCTGGTAGAGATTATTCTTATACATCTACGCTTGCTACCGTTCCTACGGGTCTAACAGGTATAGCGCAAAGTCTCACAAATACCGGAAACCCCGATTTGCAATGGGAACAAACAAAGAACTCCAATATAGGTCTTGATGGAACATTTTTCAACTGGCGTCTCAATTTTGCACTCGATTTTTATCTGAAAAGAACTGATGGGTTAGCCTTGCAAACCTCTTTGCCCATGTACTCAGGTACAGCTATTGGCTGGTCTCCGGGAGCATTGGATGCCCCATGGGTAAATGTGGGTTCGATGGAAAACAAAGGATTTGACATTAGGATAAGTACTACAAACCTCAAAACAAAAAACTTTACTTGGAAATCAGATTTAACCGTGTCGCGAAACCTCAATAAAGTCTTAAAACTCAACGCTGAAGGTGCATCATTAAATGGGCAATACAGTAAGACCACTGTTGGACGATCAATCGGCGATTTTTATGGATATGTTGTTGATGGAGGCGTTTTTGCATCGCCAATTGATGCTTTGGGCGACCCGGCTAAAGGCATTCAGCCTCATGCCAGGCCAGCGAAGAATGGTGTAATTTTGCCATTTGCCAACACTTATGGTAGTATTTGGTATGGCGACCTCAAGTTTAAAGACCTGAATGGCGACGGTATAATTGATGAGAACGACCAAACCTATCTCGGGTCTCCAATGCCAAAAGTACAAATGGGGTTAAATAACACATTAAACTACAAGAATTTTGATGTGAATGTTTTTTTCTCTGCCAGTTTAGGTAACAAGGTGTTTAATCAATTGAGGGTCAATGCTGAAAATCCTATCTCCAGTTATGGCTATTTCACTGCATTAAGCAATTATGCAAAGCTTGCTTTAAAAGATCCAAAAGGTTCAGCTGACGACGTAAACAATATATATGTCACAAATCCAACTACCGATATTCCGGGAGTTCGGAATGACCAGACAAACGGTAATACCAGGTTTTCTGATAAATTTATAGAAGATGGCTCTTTTGTAAAGTGTAAGAACATTTCATTGGGGTACACCTTTTCAGAGAATCTACTGAAAAGAGTGCATGTCAAGGCTTTAAGATTTTCTGTGAATGTGACCAATGTATTTACTCTTACGAAGTATACAGGTATGGATCCTGAAGTTGGTTCATGGGATCCACTTAATGCGGGTGTTGATAGTGGTTTCTATCCTCAATCCAGGAGATTTACATTTGGAATGAACATAACATTGTAAAATTCAAAAAAAATTAATGCTATGAAATTGAAAATAAAATCAAAAATAGTATATCTGACACTGGCTGTTGCCGGAATACTCGCTTCGTGTAGCAAGGGCTTTCTTGATCGCCCCCCTTTATCTCAGATAAGTACTGAAAATTTCTATCAAACCGCTACTGATTTGAAGTTGGCTACCGCTGCGTTATATGCAGGCTCAGAATGGGCCGATTGGACTTATAGCAGTTATTTGACAATAGGTGATGTTTTGAGCGGAAATATGGTACTGGGGTGGAATGGTGATGCAATACAACTCAATACATTCTCGGTTACCGGACTAAACGGAACTGTGATATCAAATTGGAGGGGAATGTACAATGTAATTGCACAGTGTAACACGACCATTAATTCGATTACTGCAAAAACTCCTGCATCTGTTCCAGACGTAAATAAAAATGCGGCCATTGCCGAAGCAAAGTTTATCCGTGCATACGCATATTTCAACCTGGTTGTGTTGTGGGGTGACGTTCCTATTATCAAAGACAATAGTTTGCTTGTTAATGACCCATTGGTTCCCCGAAATAATGCGAACGATGTTTACCAGTTTATTGCGAACGATCTGACATTTGCTGTGAACAACCTTCCTTCTGCTTTTGGTACTGAATGGGAGAAAGGAAGGGTTACTACATGGG
>JBBIUJ010000195.1:0-7984 GCA_037440345.1 Prolixibacter sp. | reverse complement strand
ATGTCAATAAACTTGGTGTAGACCTGTTGACCATTGCTGGGCATAAATTGTATGCGCCTAAAGGCATCGGAGCACTTTATATCAGGAAGGGAACACGGATCGAGAATCTGATGCAAGGCGCAGGACAGGAAAGAGAAATCCGCCCCGGAACTGAGAATGTCATTCACATCATCGGACTTGGGAAAGCCTGTGAAATTGCGCTACGCGATTTCAAACAGAATCAGCATGATATGCAGCTTTCTCGCGATAGGCTGCTCAATGGTTTGGTGTCCCGTCTCGGCGATAAAGTTCACATAAACAGTAATCTGGCATATTGCCTGCCTAATACGTTGAGTGTGGCTTTCGACAACATCAGTGCCCACACATTGGCCTCTTTCATCAGCAGCGATGTTTTAATTTCTACCGGTTCTGCCTGTCATTCAGGCGAAACAACTATTTCATCTGTTCTTCAAGCGATGAATCTCGATTTCAGGACTGCCGTTGCAACGGTAAGGATTTCAACAGGGAAAAGGAGAATGGATGAAGAAATCGATTTTGCCATCGAAGTGCTTGTCAATGCCGTTAAAAAATTCTCATTATAAATCTATGAACACATTATAAGATAGTTATTAAAACAAGGTTTAATTTAAAACTCAAAAAACATGCAAAAAATTGTGATGATCTTTAATCGTGAGCCTTACGACCAGACCGATGTTACCTGGAACGGGCTCCGTCTTGCTGAAACATTGAGAAAAAAGGGTGTCGAGTTGGGTATTTTCCTGATGAACGATGCCGTCGATCTGGCTAGGGATGCCTGCAAAAAGCCGGAGGGTTACGACCAGGATTTGTCGGAGATGTTACGCGAATTGATTGCCAAAGGAGTGCCCGTCGAGGTGTGTGGCACCTGCATGGCACGATGCGGCATTTACAAGAACCACCCCTATTTCGAGGGGGCCAATAAATCGACCATGAGTTTTCTGGCCGATTGGGTGATTGACAGCGACAAGGTTTTGACCTTTTAGTTGAAAAGCCGCGACAGCGGCTTTTCAACTAAAAGGTCAAAACCTTGTCGCCAAATGAAGCCTATTTCCTATCTTTGCAAATTATTTGAAGAATAGCAATAGATACATCATCGAATGAGCAATTTCAAGAGAACACTGATCACCTCCGCGTTGCCTTATGCCAACGGTCCGGTACACATCGGTCACCTGGCTGGCGTCTATGTACCTGCCGATATTTTTGCCCGTTACCTTCGTTTGAAAGGGGAGGAGGTGCTTTTCATAGGCGGATCAGACGAACATGGTGTGCCGATTACCCTCAAAGCAAAGAAAGAGGGGACCACACCTCAGGCGATTGTGGACAAATACCATGGAATGATCAAAGATTCGTTCGAAAAATTCGGTATTTCCTTCGATGTATACTCTAGGACAAGCGCTCAAATTCACCACGAAACTGCTTCTGAAATTTTCAAAACCCTTTACGACAAAGGGGAATTTGTCGAGCAGACTTCCGGTCAGTTTTTTGACGAGGAGGCAGGTCAATTCCTGGCCGACCGTTACGTTACCGGAACCTGTCCTAAATGCGGTTTCGAAAAGGCTTACGGCGACCAATGCGAAAGCTGCGGAACCTCGCTCAATGCGACGGACCTGATCAATCCCAAATCGGTTCTCAGCGGCAATGTTCCCGTGATGAAGGAGACCAAACATTGGTACCTGCCTCTCGACAAATACGAGCCCTGGCTGAAGGAGTGGATCCTCGAAGGTCATAAGGAATGGAAACCCAATGTGTACGGTCAATGCAAATCGTGGATCGACGGCGGGCTCAATCCCCGGGCGGTCACCAGGGATCTGGATTGGGGCGTTCCCGTTCCAATCGAGGGAGCCGAAGGGAAGGTGCTTTATGTCTGGTTCGATGCCCCAATCGGTTACATCTCGGCCACGAAAGAGCTCACGCCCGACTGGAAAAAATACTGGAAAGATCCTGAAACCAGGCTTCTCCATTTTATTGGGAAAGACAACATTGTCTTTCACTGCATCATCTTCCCCTCCATTCTCAAGGCCGAAGGTACCTACAACCTCCCCGACAATGTGCCAGCCAACGAATTCTTAAACCTCGAGGGGGATAAGATCTCCACCTCGCGCAACTGGGCAGTCTGGTTGCACGAATACCTCGAAGAGTTTCCCGGTAAGGAGGATGTGCTGAAATATACCCTCACCGCCAATGCCCCCGAAACAAAGGACAATGATTTTACCTGGAAGGACTTCCAGGCACGCAACAACAGCGAGCTGGTGGCCATTCTTGGCAATTTTGTCAACAGGGTACTGGTGCTCACCAACAAATATTACGATGGTGTTGTTCCCGTAGCCGGGAAGCTTGAACTCCGGGACGAGGAGGCCCTCGTCACCCTAGTTCAATTGAAATCGGATATCGAAAAGGCGCTCGATACTTTCCATTTTCGCGAGGCTTTGCGGCTGACCATGGAGATGGCCCGCCTCGGTAACAAATACCTTGCCGACATGGAGCCCTGGATTGTGATCAAAACCGATCCGGAGCGGGTGAAGACCGTAATGCACATCTGTTTGCAGATCACTGCCAACCTCACCATTGCCTTCGAACCATTTCTTCCATACACCATGAACAAACTGCGCTCCTTCCTGAACCTGGAAAAATTGCAGTGGAGTGAACTGGGAAGGAGGGACCTGCTCAAGGCTGGTCACCGTGTAAACACCCCCGAATTGCTCTTCGAGAAGATTGAGGATGATGCGATCCAGCGTCAGGTCGACAAGCTGCTGGCTACGAAAAAATCGAACGAGTTGGAGCAGGCAACTGTTGCCCCCGCTAAACCACACATCGAATACGATGATTTTGCCAGGATGGATATCCGTACCGGAACCATTGTCGCGGCCGAAAAAGTGGCCAAAACCAAGAAATTGCTGAAACTAACCATCAACACGGGTATCGATCAGCGCACGGTTGTATCAGGGATTGCAGAACATTACGAACCGGAGCAGATTATTGGACAACGCGTCTCCATTCTGGTTAACCTCGCCCCCAAAAATCTCAAAGGCATCGACTCACAGGGGATGATCCTGATGGCCGAAAGCAAGGAGGGAAAGCTGGTGTTTGTTACTCCTTCTGAAGCAATCAATGATGGAGCGGAGATCAAGTAAAGGAAGACTGAGGGACTAAGAGACCGGGAGAGGGGGCGAATGCGACTCCGATACTCCCTGAGCCTGTCAAAGGGTTGTTGAAAATGCCTGAAAATCCGGTCCCTGAGCTTGTCGAAGGGTAGATGTGTGGACTGACGAAACAATAATGAAAATAGTCTCAAAAACGGAAAACTGACGGGGTCACTCAGAGTCACCCCGTCAGAAATGGATTAAGAGTGATGTATTGTATTGTATATAAGTCAATTGCATGCGATACTAAAATCTAGCCGATTGCTTCCATTGCAGTCGTCTGATCTATCTCTTTTTCCCACTTCGCAACCACCACAGTCGCCACTGCATTACCAATCAAATTTGTGATGGCCCGTGCTTCGCTCATGAAGCGGTCGATGCCCAGGATCAATGCCAGTGCAGCCACCGGAACTGTACCAACAATGGGCAAAACTGCAGCGAGGGTGATAAAGCCACTCCCGGTTACGCCGGCAGCACCCTTGGATGTGATCAGCAATACCAGCAACAGGGTGATCTGATGGGATAAATTGAGCGGAGTACCTGTAGCTTGTGCCAAAAAAACGGCTGCCATGGTGAGGTAGATGGAGGTTCCATCCATATTGAAAGAGTAACCCGTTGGGATGACCAGTCCAACAACTGAGCGCGAACAGCCTATCTTTTCCATCTTCTCCATCAGGCTTGGGAGGGCTGCTTCGGAGGAAGAGGTTCCCAACACAATCAAAATTTCTTCCTTGATCTTGCTTAGCAGACGAATAAGGCTGAATCCGGATAGTTTCATCACAGAACCCAGCGCCAAAAAAATGAAGAGGAGACAGGTGGTGTAGAAGGAGAGCATCAGTTGACCAAGCGAGGCCAGCGATCCCAGTCCGTATTTTCCGATGGTGAAGCTCATGGCCCCGAATGCCCCGATGGGAGCCACTTTCATGATAATTTTTATCACGCCAAAGAGTCCGGCTTCGAGCGATTTGATCCCTTTTAAAATTGGAGTTGCCTTTTCGCCGACTTTGGAAAGTGCAAATCCGAAAAGAACAGAGAAAAACAGCACCTGCAGAATATTTCCCTCGGCAAGTGCGCTGATGATATTTTCGGGGATGATGTTCATGAAAAAATCGACTATTCCATGACTTTGGGTTGGCTTTACAAATTTAGCGACGGCAGCCTGGTCGAGGGTCAGAGGATCGACATGCATGCCGGAACCCGGCTGAAATAGGTTTACAATGATCAAGCCGATAATTAATGCCAACGTGGAGATAACTTCAAAGTACAAGATTGCCTTGATGCCAACCCTGCCCACCTTTTTGGTATCCTGCATCCCGGCGATCCCGGTTACGATGGTGACAAAGATGATGGGGGCAATCATCATCTTGACCAGCTTGATGAATCCGTCACCCAATGGTTTCAGGGATTCGGCCAATGCAGGTTGGTAAACACCCAGGAAGATCCCCAGA
Organism: Prolixibacter sp.; assembly: GCA_037440345.1. Lineage (GTDB taxonomy): Bacteria > Bacteroidota > Bacteroidia > Bacteroidales > Prolixibacteraceae > CAINVV01. The sequence continues at coordinate 3,378 of JBBIUJ010000195.1, read as the reverse complement.
ATGATGGCGACAACCACCTGGAAGTAGAGGCCTTTGTAAATTTTAGTCACAGATTTTTCAATATTTAAACAATAATGCGGATATCTAAATCATTGTTAACAAGCGGTGGTTTTTATCTAGTGCAAAACCACCGCATTTCCAATATCCTCCAGGGCAACCCCTTTGGTTTCAGGCATCAGTTTCCAGACGTAAAGCAATTGCAATACCATCATAAATGCAAAGAAACCGAAAATCCAGGCGCCGGGTACATTGGAAGCAAAGAACGGGAAATCCTGGGCGACCAACGGTAATGGACCACAAGGCTAGTCGTTTGTTCATACACGTTTAAATAGTTTGGAAAACATCTGAAAAGTAGGAAAATATCTCTTTCCTGCCAATAATAATACATAACTGACGGGGTCACTCTTAGTCACCCCGTCAGTTGAATATATTGACGAATTAAATCACCTGTATATCAGATGTTTGCTACTGCATTATTTGATAATTTTAAAAATCAGTGGCAGCTCTCCATTGTTCCCCAATGCAGCAATATATTTTGCCTGATTTTGGGTATAATCGCCGGTAATCTCACAAAGACCTCCGGTTATCACAGAACGGACAATTGGGGCAGCCAGCACATGGTTATCCAATACGATTGCAATGGCATGGTTCAAGTTGCGTTTTGTGGCATCAGCCCATAATCCAATAGCAGATTTCTTTAATTTAATTGAAATCGCATTGTCCTTTGAAGCTTTATCCTGATTGTATTGGACACTCTCGATATCTCCACCAACAATCAGTGCACCTTTTTTGCCGTCTGTTTTAAGTGCATAAAGGCATACTTTTGAATTCTCAAAATGTTGATCCCACGCAAATTTGCATTTTTCGACTTGCTTAAGTGTTTTTAAATAATTGGTTACTTTTTCAACTTCCGCAACAGTTGTACATCCAATCTTTGTATCAGATTGATTGCCTTGGCTATCAGCGAAAAGAGAAAATAGCTTTTTGTCTCCGTTAAGAAGTCCGGTCAAACCTGTACGATCGTAAGTTTCATAAAATGCCAATGATCCTTTTTGCGTAAGAAGCTTTTCGACTGTTTTTAAATCCAGGTTACTAGTAAAGCTTAACTGAATCTGATTCTTTTCAGGAATCACCTTGAGATCAAATTTTTCCGCACTAAAATCCTTTAGTCTGGCAGAAATTATTTGGGCAGATTGAGCAAGTAAGATTGAAGATGTCTTATTATCAGCGGATTGAATCAGTATGCTGTTTTGTGCTAGTACTCTGTTTGTAAAACTCGGTTCTAATATTCCGAAAACAAAAATTGCGATGAATAAATACAATATGGTTCTCATTGTTGTAAAATTTTAAGTTAATTTAATGCTCACTTGTAACATACAAGGAGTAAAATGAATGATCAAAATAAAAAATAAGGGATCTAACTTAAAATCCTAAGTTCTTTAGTATCCGGTGGTAGAAGCAGGATGCATAACCGCAGAGGGAGTAACGGTTTTATCAACAGTTCAGTTTCTTTGAGTACAATAAAACGCAGTGTTATTGTACAATTGTCTGCTAATATTTTGAGGGTTTTATTAAAAAGATTGATGTTGTAATTGTGAAGCAGTGACAGACAACTGTTTTGAATAGAAGGCATATGAATAACATCCGCAACAACCGCTTTTGAAATGTTCAAACTTAATTCACTTTTCGGTTGATATTGAGATGACAAGGCGATTGAGCCGACTGATCTGTTGGAGCATGAAGCAAAAATAATGAAGATAAGAACCATAAAAACTAGGGTTCCAAAATAGTTGGCAGTATCTTCTTTTTGATTGAACATGATGTAAAAATACAAAAATTACAAATCATATATCCATTCATATCTAATCACTTCAAAAATCAGTCAGCCGCTATGGCTATCCACTTTATCCTTTTACCTTTATCCTTATTCAGTGCATCTCGTCCCCAAACAGCTTCTCTGAAATAAACCGGACCGGATACCATGCCGCCAGGAAACCGATGAGGGAGACCGAGACCACAATCAGTAAAATATCAGTGGCGACAATTTTCATCGGATAGGCATCGACGATAAAGGAGGAGGCCTTGTCGGAGAGTTTAACCAGGCCATAAGAGATCTGTGCCTGGCAGATAGCCAGTCCGGCTAGGGCTCCGAGTATAGCGCCAATCAACGAAATGAGCCACCCTTCGAAGAGGAAGATATTCCGAATGGTGCGTTTGTTTGCACCCATGCTTTGCAGGATGGCAATGTCCTCCTTCTTGTCGAGGATCAGCATGGTGAGGGATCCAACAATATTGAAAGAGGCAATCACCAGGATCAGGATCAGGATCAGATAGGTGGCATATTTCTCACCCAACATGGTTTTATAGAGGTAGTCGTGCTGTTGGTAGCGGTTCTTGATTTCGAAACCATTTCCGAGAAGTACAGCGATAGATTTTCTCGCCTCTTTTTCTGATACGTCCTCCTTGAGTTTCAGCTCTATGGCATTTACCTTTACGGGTTGATCAAAGAGCTCCCTTGCAAACGCGATTGGTACGATGATATATTTGGAGTCGAGTTCCTGCTGGATGGAGAAAATCCCGGAGGGATAGATCAGTTTCTGGTTGAAATTTCCGTTAGGCAATAGGGAGGATTCTCTTCCCTTTTTAGGTACATAAACACTAACCGGCTCCATTTGTTGTACCCCGACTTGTAAATTGCCAGCGATGACCTCCCCAAAAACAGCATAGTTGTTGACTGCATCCTTTAATTTGAACTCCCCCTGGACCATCATCGAATCAATGCCGGAATACTCCACATAATCCTCGCTGACACCTTTGACAGTGGCAACAACCATCCTGTCATTGTAGCGCAACATGGCAATGTCTTCAACAATCTCTGAATAATAGGCCACTCCCGTCATTTTGCGCAGCGCCTCAAATTGCGTTCCGGTTGCGGAGAAGCTTTTGCCCTCTTTGACAGTGATCCTGAGTTCCGGATCGAAGGAAGAGAAGAGCGATTTGATCAGCGCGTCAAACCCATTAAATCCGGATAGTCCGATGATCAGTCCCATGGTACCAATGATCAGTCCTGTCACCGAGATGGCCGAGATCAGGTTGATCATGTTGGTCTTCTTTCTGGAGAAGAGATACCGCCGGGCTATGTAAAAGGAGAAGTTCAAAAGATTATTATGTTAGACGATATCAAAATCCTTTGTGTTTCCTTTGAGCATTCCTTCGCGACCTTTGTGGTAAAGATTTTAATATTCACCACAAAGATTTCTATGGTTTAAACAAATGTTCTTTGAAATATTTTATGTTGTTTGATATTCTACTTGATAAGGAGTACCTCTGTTTATTACTGCGCACAATCGGTGAAGGATCTTGTTTCGGATTGCATTT
>JBBIUJ010000194.1:0-7990 GCA_037440345.1 Prolixibacter sp. | reverse complement strand
TTTACCACCGCCAGCGCAGCGTCATAATCTGGTTCATGTGTTACTTCAGGCACATATTCCACGAATTTCACAATACCTGATTTGTCAATAACAACGGTACCGCGTGCAAGCAGGCGAAGTTCCTTGATCCAAAAGCCATACTTCTGGCCAAACTCTAGATCTTTGTGGTCTGAAACAGTTTTGATGTTACTAAGTCCTTCGGCAGCACAAAAACGGCTTTGAGCAAAAGGAAGGTCACAAGAGACGGAGAGGACCACAACATCCTTCATGTTATTGGCTTCAGCATTGAACCTTCTGTTCTGGGCCGCACAAACGCCTGTGTCGATAGAAGGATAAGCGGCGATTACAACCGTTTTTCCCGCAAAATCCGATAGCTTAACGGGCGCCAATCCTGCGCCAACCGCTACAAAATCAGGAGCTTTGTCACCGACCCTGATCTCGTTTCCCAGCAGGGTCAAAGGGTTTCCTGCGAATGTAATTTTAACTGAACTTTCTTTCATGTGTAATGAATTTATTTTTTTAGATATAACACAAGCGGATTGTGTTTTGTTTACAGAATATTTTACGTAAATAGTCGAAAAAGGATTCGTTTTAGAATTTCTCCATCTCCGAAAAGAAGAACGAACCTTCTATCAATGCGTTTTCATCACTGTCGGAACCATGAACGGCATTGGCAGTGAAGGATTCGGCAAAGAGTTGACGGATGGTTCCTGGTGCGGCATTGGCCGGATTGGTGGCTCCGATCAACTCCCGGAAATCTGCAATGGCATTATCCTTTTCCAAAATTGCTGCGACAATCGGACCCGATGACATGAAGCTGACAAGTCCTTCGAAAAATGGTTTGCCGGCATGGATTCCGTAAAAAGCTTCGGCATTTTCCCTTGTCATATGGGTAAGTTTCATGGCTTTGATACGAAAGCCTCTCTCTGAGATCATTTTAAGAATTGAACCGATGTGCCCGTTGCGAACAGCGCAAGGCTTAATCATGGTAAAAGTAAGATTCTGTGCCATCTAAATATTTTTAATCAGTTTGTAAAAATTTTATTCAAAAGTAGGAATAAATCGTGATTGAGAAAGAATAGACTATTTTTGCAATCAAGTTGAACTGTAATTTTATGACCAATATCAATAAAGAGAATTGTTACGCTCTGCTGGAGTGGATGAAGGGAAATGCCGGGAAGGTAGTGATTCTAACCCATGCGAATCCTGACGGGGACGCGCTGGGATCCTCTCTGGGATTGCACAGTGTCCTACTGCAAGCCGGATATCAATCGACCGTGCTGTTTCCAACAGATTTTCCACCTATCGTTCCTGATCTTGATAACTACACGAATTGGATGATAGCAGAGAACCACGAAAAAGAGGCCCATCAATTGATTGATGATGCCGATCTGATGTTTCTCCTTGATTTCAATGATACGAAAAGGACAGGAAAGCTTCGGAAAAAGCTTGAGCAATATTCCAAAACAAAGGTGCTGATCGACCATCATCCGCAACCATTGATTGAAACGCCTTATTTATTTTCCGATACCAAAGTGAGTTCAACAGCTGAACTGGTTTACGATTTTATCCTCAAGATGGGATGGGGCGCTTTTCTAAATGCGGCTGGAGCAACAGCCTTGCTTACCGGGATTACAGCCGATACAGCTTCATTCAGCCACAATGCGGCGAGGTCTGAACTTTACCTGGCTGTGGCGGGATTAATTGCACTTGGCGCCGATCAGCTCAAAGTTCAGGAAGCCCTTTTCAATACCAACACCGAGGAGCGGTTGCGGCTATTGGGTCATACCCTTTCCGAAAGATTAATTATTCTCCCGGAATATCATGCTGCCTGTATCAGTTTAACCAAAGAAGAGTTGAAGAAGTACAAATTTAAACCTGGTGATACAGAGGGTTTTGTAAACTATCCGCTTTCAATAAAGGGAATCATATTTTCATCCTTCTTCATGGAAAATGAAGAGAAAATTAAAATTTCTTTCCGTTCGAAAGGTGGATTTGCTGTCAATGAATTCTCAGCACACCATTTTGGTGGTGGTGGCCATTTTAATGCTGCCGGGGGAGAGTCGAGGCAATCACTGACTGAAGCCGTTGAGAAATGGATGACCCTGCTTCCCGACTATTCGGATAATCTGGAAAAGGAATATCTAAAACAGGCATGATTTTAACTGACTGGTTTGGCTTAGGGTTAAATTTGGTTAATTTTGCACGGATCAACTCAATTGGAATACCAAAAGTTGAGAAGATCATGAACATTTCGTATCCTTGTAGTCGGGTTTTAAAGTTCACCCGGAACAGACAATAATATTAAACTGATGAAGTTGAGGAATTATACATATCCTGTTTTGGTAGCGCTATTTGTGCTTGGTTTTGCATCATGCAAAAAGACAACCAGTCAGATACAGAGAGATGATGAAAAAGTATTGCTGGCCAAATACATCAGCAAGTATCACAAAGGGATTTCGCCAACCGCTTCAGGTATTTACTACATTGAAACCAAAAAGGGAACCGGAGATTCAATTTTATCCGGAAATTATGTCAAAGTTTTTTACCGGGGCTATTTGATCGAAAACAATGATACAACGGGTGTTAAAGATGGTTACGAATTTGATTCGTCCGGAAATTTCGAACCTTTTGGTTTTACTGTTGGGTCCAGTTCCGTGATTGCCGGCTGGGATGAGGCGATTACCCACATGAGACAAGGCGGAGAGGCCAAGTGGATCATTCCTTCGCAAAGTGGATATGCCGGTGCAGTGCAAGGGTCAATTCCTGCCTATTCTACACTTATTTTTTATGTTACCCTGCAAAAGGTGTACCGTTCAACAGATACTTTAAAGACGATCCAAAAGGTTCCCAGGAATATTTTTCCCTGAATAACTTGCTTTGATTAAGAAACTTATACCAGGATTGATTCCCCTGCTTGTTTTTATACTGGCCGACGAATTTTGGGGGATGAAGGTGGGTCTTGCTGTTGCAGTCTCCATTGGACTGGTCGAATTACTGATTACCTATTTCAGGGAAAAAAAACTGGACCGTTTTGTTCTGTTGGATACCTTACTTCTGGTATTACTTTCCGCCCTTTCCTACCTTTTCGAAAATGAAATCTTTTTCAAGGTAAAACCGGCCATGATCGACCTGGTTTTGGCAGCGGTCATTTCACTATCACTTTTCACAAAGATTGATCCTTTGGGTTCCATGACCCAGCGGTATATGAAGGGAGTGGAACTCAACGGTATCCAAAAAGAGCTGATGAAAAAGAATATCAGGGTCATGTTTTGGATGGTTTTGGTCCATACCGGGCTGGTCCTTTGGACTGCCTTTTTCTCAACCAAAGAGGTTTGGGCTTTTGTTAGTAGCTTTCTTCTTTTTATCATGATGGGGATTTACCTTGGCTTCGAGGTGATCAGGCATAAATTGAAGAAGAAAAAAAGTCAGGTATACTCAGATGCAGAGGAGTGGCTCCCCATGGTGGACGAAGAGGGCAGGGTGCTGGGGAAGGCATTGCGTTCATATTGCCACAACGGTTCCAAAACCCTCCATCCTGTCGTGCATCTGCATGTTTTGGACGGGAACAACTCACTTTTTCTGCAAAAAAGAGCTGCAACAAAATTGGTGCAGCCTGGGAAATGGGACACCGCCGTAGGAGGTCATTTGGCATTTGGTGAAACTATCGAAGAGTCTCTGAAAAGAGAGGCATTAGAAGAGATCGGTCTTGTTGATTTTGAGGCCGTCCCGGCTTTAAAATACGGTTGGGATACAGATATTGAATCAGAATTAGTTTATTCTTTTGTTACTTACCATGGAAAGCCCAACACATTAAGTTCGGAGGAGATCACTGAGGGAAGATTCTGGAAAGTCAGAGAGATCGAACAAAACCTGGGGAAAGGTCTCTTTACCCCCAATTTCGAACATGAATTCTTGCTTTTAAAAAAATCAGGACTGCTTCAGACCAAAAGGTAGGGAGACTGGAAACCGGAGAACGGAGTGTCGGATGCAAGTGGAAAAAGTGAAATTGTGGTTTTATCTGGATTGAAAAAAAGCATAAATTTACAGAGAACTACACTATTAACTTTATCGCCACATGATGAATAAACTAAATTTTGCTATTTCTGTATTATTCATAATCGGTTTTCTTCCATCGACAAATGCCCAACCGACAAAAGCTATTTCTTCAAGTTCAATTGAGGTGCATCAATGGGTTGCTCAACACTTTGCAAAAGGCAAGGTTCCACCGTTTTCATTTTTGTATGGAGGAAAAAGCTCCAATAGTTTTATAAAATACTGGCAATTCAGTGTTGAACAACTGAAATCAACTGAGCCGAATACAGAAGAAACTGTTTTTACGTGGTCAGATACGCAGGGTGGCCTTGCCGTAAAATGCAGTGTTACCTGTTTTAACGATTTTCAGGCCGTTGAGTGGGTGCTGAATTTTGTCAACATTTCCGGTAAAAATACACCTCTGATTGAAAAGGTAGCTGCGATCGACTATTCGTTAGTATCGGGGTCGGAAGGTACTTTTATCCTCCACCATGCCAAAGGAAGCAATGCGGAACGAAGCGATTTTCAGCCCCTTGATGAAAAGATGCAGGTGGGGAAAAGTATCTATATGTCCCCCGTTGGTGGACGTTCATCTGACAATACGGCTTTCCCGTTTTTTAATATCGAGATGCCTGGCGAACAGGGAGTCATGGTAGCCGTTGGTTGGACCGGAAAATGGTATGCCGATGTTTTGCAGACTGACGAAAAATCAGTTGCATTGAAATCTGGTATGGAAAAAATGAAATTGGCGCTTTACCCGAAAGAAGAAATCCGTACCCCCAAAATCTGCCTTCTCTCTTGGAAAGGAGAAGACCGGATGATTGGTCATAACCAGTTCAGAAAGTTTATCCTGGCCCATCACTCGCGCAAAATAAGCGGGCACTTTGCAGAATATCCATTATCCGGAAGTTTTGACTACGGCGACCCTTCACCTTGTGGAGAATACAATTGCCTGACGGAGGAATTTGCCATTGCTTTGGTCAAACGATACCAACAATTCAAAATTTTGCCAGAAGTATTCTGGCTCGATGCCGGATGGTACACTGGTTGCGGTTGGGACAAAAAAAATGGCGAATGGTGGCAAAATGTAGGTAACTGGACGGTTGACAAAGATCGATTTCCCGATGGACTAAAGCCGGTTTCCAATGCGGTACACCAGACCGGAGCTAAATTCATGGTCTGGTTCGAGCCCGAACGGGTCATGGAAGGCACACAGGTTTACAGGGAACATCCTGAATGGTTGATTAAACTTCCGGGAAACAGTAACGCTCTTTTTGATTTGGGTAATACGAAAGCCCGGATGTGGTTAACTGATCATATTTCAGGCATGATAAAAAATGAAGGAATCGATTATTATAGGCAGGATTTCAATTTTGACCCAATGCCTTACTGGGAAACCAATGATAAACCGGGAAGGATAGGCATCTCAGAGATCAAGCATATCGAAGGACTGTATGCCTATTGGGACAGTTTATTGGTACATTTCCCGAATCTACTGATCGACAATTGTGCCAGTGGCGGACGACGAATCGATCTTGAAACGACCTCCAGAAGCGCCCCTCTTTGGCGAACCGACTACCAGTATGGCGAACCAAACGGGTATCAATGCCATACATTCGGATTAAATTTCTACCTGCCCATTCATGGAACTGCTATTTATAAAACGGATAGTTATACTTTCAGGTCAGGATTGGGAGGGACTGCCGTCATGAATTGGGAGGTTACGGGGAAAAATTCAGAACCAATCCCGGCTATCCAGAAACGGATAGAAGATTATAAAAAACTGCGCCCCTTTTTTTATGCTGATTTTTATCCGCTTACTGAAAGCCGGAATAACACCAGGGACAATTTGTGGTTAGCCTATCAGCTAAACCGTCCGGAGCAAAAGGATGGTTTAGTCCTGGCATTTCGCCGCGGTGATTGCGGGAATGAGTCAATCCGGGTGAAACTCCGGGGACTCGATGAAAAAGCCACTTACGAGTTATTTTATGAAGATTACGAACTGCGGATTAAGAATACCGGAAAAGAGTTAATGGATGGCTTTGAGGTTGCTATTCCACAAAAAACGGCATCCTTGCTGATCAATTATAAACAGGTGATAAACTGATCTGAAATTTATTTACAATACGGATACTTTGCACGAATAAGTTTTAGTTACCTTATCAAATTCATCTCCTTCAGCAAATAGCCTGCCCCCGCATATTTGTCGATGATGAACAGTGCATATCTGATATCCAGGGATATATTCCTGCATCGTTCGGGGTCAAATAGCACATCACTCATAGTACCTTCCCAACATCGATCGAAATTAACGCCAATTAGTTCTCCATTGGCATTGATCACCGAACTGCCTGAATTGCCACCGGTGGTGTGGTTGGAAGCGCAAAAAGCAATGGGTAGCTCACCGGACGAATTTTTATAGATTCCGTAATCTTTTGCCTGGTACAATTGTTTCAATTTTTCAGGAACAACATAATCTGCGATGTTGGGATCCTGCTTGTCTATCATCCCTTTTAGAGTCGTATAATATTGATAATAAACACCATCCATGGGTTCAAAACCTTCTATCTTTCCATAGGTGACACGCAGGGTAAGATTCGCGTCTGCCATCAAACGCTGGTCCTGCTTCATCTCCAGAATCGCTGCCATGTATGCTTTTTGATTTTTCAGTATTTCCTGACTTAACCGCTGGTAGGTATGATCGATATTTTTTTCGTAGTAATCAGATATTGCGGTGTAGAGCGAATACAACTCGTCCTTTTGAAGCTTTTTCATCTTTTTAGCGCTGAAATCCGAAAGTAATGATTTGATTTTAAGGCTATCAGAGAAGATGGATTTTTTGTATGCTATTTGAATCCGGCTACTGTTTAGGAGGTCAGCTTTGCGTGAGTTCAATTTTTCAGGCAGATACTTTGGATCTATTCTTTCAAAGTAGAGTTTCAACATAGCTGGCAGGACCAATTGATCTGTAGGACTGTCGTAATCCTTGAAATAGGAGGGAAGGATCTCTGTAATCACCTTCATCTGCTTACTAAATTTCGCCATATCATTCATTGATTGAGCCAATAGATCAAACCGGCCAATCAGTCCAAAAATATCCGATCCTCTCAGAATAGTTTCATTGTACAAATCGTAGGCGATTTGAATATCAGATAATTCAGCATAATTTTTCTTGAAATTTTCAAGAATAGTTCCATATTTCTTCTCTCTCAGTGCGCTCTGGCTCACCCATTTTGAAAACTCAAGCTCATCATTCTGCTTCTTCTCAACAGCATGAAGCCGGATCAGTCCTTTTGTTTCACCCTGCCATTTTTTCCAGGCATTTGATACTCCGGCATATTTTGATGCATACTGGATCCTGACTTTTGGATCGGCGGCCATCTGTTTTTCCATGATGCCCAATTTGATTGTCCTGGCCTCAACTTTATTGGGATTGCTCTTTTCAATTAACAGGCGAACTGCCTGTGACGGAATGTATTCCTGTGTCGTACCAGGAAATCCGAAAACCATGGTGAAATCTCCCTCCCGTATTCCTTTCAGGCTAATTGGGAAAAATTTTTTAGGGTGGTATGGTTGATTGTCAGGAGAGTAGGAGGCAGGTTTGTTGTCCTTCCCTGCATAAATCCTGAAAAGAGAAAAATCTCCCGTGTGCCGCGGCCAAACCCAATTGTCGGTATCTCCGCCAAATTTTCCGATCGATGCCGGTGGGGCTCCAACCAACCTGACATCTTTAAAAACTTCGTAAACATAGGCAAAGTATTGATTTCCATAGAACAAAGGTTTTACATCGACCAGATAATTTGTCTTTTCCGCATAGGATTTCTTAATAGCATCTATGTTGTTAGAGATCAGTTTTTTAAGATCTTCGTCCTTTATATCCTCCTTTGCCCCTTTCATCACCTCCTGGGTAACCTCTTCCATTTTCACTAAAAACTGGACGGATAATCCAGGATTT
>JBBIUJ010000193.1:0-8060 GCA_037440345.1 Prolixibacter sp. | reverse complement strand
GGTTTGATGACGATCTTCGTTCTATCTTCTCCCAGCATCACCGAGCGGAGGTTGATGGGAAGATTGTTGGTACTGATCTGATCTTCCAGAAATTTGTGAACATTTACAATGTTTTGGCCGAGAAAACCTTCTATCCTGAAAAAGTCAAATTTCCCCAATTGGGTTGTCAATGGCGCGGCAGCTCCTCCCTGCGCCCCATAACCGGAGGCATTGTATGAGTAATTACTGGCGCCTTTCCCCCTTTTGTGCAGGCTAAAATTCCAATATTCATAGATGGGATGTGTCGAGTCAATTTTGTAGTAGTAAGGAATTGCGCGCTCCTCAAGGCTATACTCCTCCGATCTGCCGGGCGTAATGCGGATGGCCTGATTCTGGGTAATGCGCCACAGGTTTACCGGTTTAACCATCTCGATGGGTTTGATGTTCTCCAGAAAATTCACGGAGACATTCAGCCCAATTCTCCGGGTAATGGAAGGGACTAAAAAGGTCTCCAACTGGGTATTCAATTTGGCGGCAAGAAACTGGGCATGCCTCCTTTTCTCCAGGGTATGGCTCGTCAATTGTGACGGATAAAATGCAGTACGATCGTCGTCGTTTGCAGCCACTCCAGTGAGCGCTCCCAAAATCAGGTGCTTTGGAAACGCATCCTTGTCGGGCGAACACCATGTTGAATCGTCAAACAGAAGTTCATGAAATTCGTTGTAGGTCTCCGCCACATCCCGGAGAAAGTCGTAATAATACTGGATACCAATCTCGTTGGCCGTATAATAATCATTCCAGTTTTTCAAGATGGTCAGCCAGGTTGCGGCAGGATCAGTGCCTAAAACTTCCGCCAGAAAAGAGCTGCATGCCGGATAAATTTTGGGAAGCTGGGTTACTATTTTGCCCTGAATCTGACTGCAAACGCTGCGGTAAATGGAGACCAGCTGGGCATGCGCCTTCACATTGGAATTGATAACGGGACGATCGGTCACGATCTCTTCCATTTGACCATATGCCTGGTGAGGCGTCTGTACCAGCTTTTTCAACAAACCGATGTATTCCCTGCTGACCATCAGAAGCCTGATGTTGTTGGTCACCATCTGCCCTGCATTGTTGCAATCGGTTCCGGCGCACTGATCGGGATCGAAAATGTAGCTTTCCATAAAGAGGAGCGCCACCATCTGCTCAAGCTTCATGTCGCTTTTGGCGGAGAATTGCTCTAGCGGGAAGGACCTTTTGTCGCCGGCATCCTTCAGTATCAGCTCATAAATCGGGATCATTACCCCGTCGCGGTAAAATGGGGCATAGACGGGATTTTTATCATCGTACAATTTGAACTGCGTAAATTGAACATCCGTGGAATAATAGAGCAGATCACCGTCCGTGGTCACACCCATGCCGGCGCCGACCGTAACCTGGTTCCCGCTGGAACTAATTTCCAGGCCGCAAATCAGTCCAACGCCAAGCAGTTTTGTTCGGGTGAGGCGGATCTGGTCATCACTGTAACCGGAAACACTGTTCAGTTGTGTGGCAGTGAGCACCTGGTCTTTTTCGAAGTAACTGTATCCGGCAGTAATCTCATCCAGGCTTTTCAGAATCTGTGTCATGATATTCTATTTTAGCGCGTTACTTTATATTTTTCTCATTTTCCAGTGATCCGATGGCGGTATCACCGAGTATAAATTTCGCCTCATTGGTGTCGCAGGCACGCAACATTTCAGAGGGATAGCTGTTTTTGACTTCAAAAAGGGCCTCTATGAAGGCTTTGAGTTTGATCAACCTGTCGTTGCCCTCCTTGCCACTTTTCAGATAAATCCAGTCGCGGTAGGCCTTTTCGAGCATGGCCATATCCTCCTTCCCGATCCAGCAGACCTTTGGCAGAATATGTGCCGGGGTCTCTTCACGGATCACCTCCTCAACAAACCGGCGGAAAGGCATATTTTTGAACCGGCCATTTTCGGCAGGAAGGATCACATGAATCCGGTAGGAATAGGGATCAAAATCGGCACATGAAGTCCGGGTTGCTGCCGTGCAGATCGGGAGGAAAGGATCTCCTCCGGCCAGCTCCGGTCGCAGCAAAATATTTTCGATCAGGAACATCCCTTCATCGCTGAAATTCTCGACGAGATAGCTGATCAGATCTTCGATGGCCTGGTCCCGTTCCAGTTCGGTATCGAAATACTCAATCCGCCTGGCAATTACCTCACCTGTAGCATCAATCACATTGAAATAATACCTGTTATCGATTGTCTTCTTTGTTTCGTACCCGGAACGCTGCATGGCGGCATGAATGGCCATAATCATCGCATCACGGGCAAGGGCTTCGGTAAGGTAATGGGCGCTCCCGCTGAGGACTATTTTGCCTGTATGGCTGTTCCGTACCCGGAACCTGAACTCATCACCAGGGGTGGAATCTATTTCAGAATAAATGGTATAGTCCACATTGCTTAGATTCCTGCGGGCAATATTTGGAATCGCCAGCAATTTGGCCAGCCTTTTTTCGAGACCTGAAACATTGAGACTGTTCCATAAATCGCTATCCCCAGTCAGACTGTAGTTGTATGCAATCGACCGCTCACTGCTGATCGCCGGATAGTTGGCCAAGAAATCACATTTATACCGGGCAATCTCTTTCTCACTTGCCCCCAAAGCAGTGTGGACCACATTGGCAAAATCGGTAAAGCGCTCGGCGAACCTGGAGATCAGATGGTCCAGAAAACGGTTGCGCCTTTCGGTGTGCAGCGACTGATCTTCAGTTTTGGTTTCGAGCATTGTCAATATATCATTCCCGGTAGGGCCATATATTTTTTCAAAATCTTTAAACGAGTCCACGACCTGGTAAAAATAGGTGCGCTCCACAATGGGATCGGTCGAAAAGAGCTCTTTGAGATGGCTCAACTGGGCGAAATAGTTGGCCATCAGTTGATCGTAGAAGAGCAGGTAGCCCTTGAGCTGAGCGGCCAATGCCTTTTGTTCGTCTGAGGCGGTAGAGGCCAGTCCCGCTTCGCTTAGTCCGTACAGCGCCGGAAAATCATTTTGAAAGGAATAGTAATTACTTAGATTTCTGAAGGTTCCGAGTGGGATCTCCAGGTCGTTGGCAGTACCGGGAGCCGGTTTCCCGACAAATTCGGCATACAATGCAGTGAGTTTCCCGAGTACTTTTTCGGCCTTCGGGTAAACCGGCATGTTCCGTTTGAAAAACTTTAAAAAGTAGTTTGTATCCTCAACAAAATCGATAGGCAAAGTTGGTTTCCTGCCGGGAAGAACCTCGACCACCCATTTGTTTTCAGGAGGTATTGCAGGAACTGAAGGATCTTCGGGGAAAGGCATAAACAAAATATTCCTGACAGCTGCTACCCCTTTGATATCCATAATCAGGTTGATGACATCCGAAAGGTAAATTGTCTGACGCAGTTCGGCATTTTCAAGCTCAGTGTCGTCGATAAAGCCATTGCTAAGGGCCGGTCCATCGAAGATCTCGTCGGCAGAATAGAGGGTTCCATCACTTTTTTTGCGTTCAAGCATTTCGCTCAGGGAGTAAAAACGAATGGCCGGACAGAGGTAATTTTGTACTTTGAAAAACATTTCCGCTTTCACAGCCGATGCGTCGGCGTCGCTTTCCAACTCCAGATCACAACAAAGATTAAATATCTGATTTTCAACCTCCTTATAACCAACAAAATCTTCACACAGATTTCTGTTCGCCTGCAACAGACTGAAAATACTGTTTTTAATCTGGTCTTTTTGAACTTTTGTGGTAATCTTGTCGGTATACTCAATGGTTAAGTCATAAAGGCCTGCAATTTTGATCTCCTCGATACCCTCCAATCCCGGATTATCGCTGCGCAATTCACCCACCACCGTATCTGCAAAATAGGATAGTTCATGTGGTGTAATCCAGCCGTTCTTCACCCCCTCCAGATCCACCAGAATCTTCCTGTAATCGTTGACTGTCAGCGCCCTGTTGGGAAAAATCCGTCTGGCTGTGAAAAACTGCCCGGCCATGTTGGCCTTATTATCCTTTTCGGTAGCCAGAAGATCTTTCACCGAATAGTTTGAACGGTAACCAAGATCGGTCAATGAATAGGCAAGCAACTCCAGAATTGTGATACCGGGATCATGAACATTGTAATCGGTCCATATCCTGCTCGAAAGTTGCTGAACATGACTGAGACCAAGCTCATACAACTGCTTGTGGTCGACCGGCAACTCCTTCGAGCTCTTCTTCGGTATGATCAATTCTGATAACATGGCTTGAGTCTTAGTAAATTTCCCGTATAACATGCGTTTGATCCGAAACCAGGATTGTATCAGGCGTTTCGGGCTGAACTTCATCCAAATCGTTGGATTTACCTGTCAGTTCAGATATACTAAAGAGGTAGAAGTCTTCTATAAAATCAACATAATCAACCTCTTCCACAAAGTCCAACAATACTGACTTGTAAATTTTCCCGCCAAAGGAGATCTCCTTGCCGGTCGAATAAGCCCATGGGGAGAGAAATTGCCTGATTTGCTCCTTCAACTTTTCGGAATAAAAATTGAATTCAAATCCTTCATGAAATTTCACTTTTAAATCCAGTTGCAATTTCTGGTAGGCCGGGTTCTTGACTTTGACTTTTACCTGCATCCCACAATGATTGCCGATGAATTCAGTAATGCGGCTGATGGTATTGCCGTTCACTTTGGGGGCCAGGGGATCAACCGCATTTTTGTTGGCCAGATTGGGAACTACCACCAGCACCACGTTTCCGGGCGCCAGCCAGCAGTATTTGTTCATCCCCGGCATAAATTTTGCATGCGGAATGCATTTGACCATGTGGACCTCAGGAAATGCCTCGAGTACCATCCGCTCATAATCCCAGGCCGTGATACTCCGGTTTTTGTGACGAAGACGCTCGGAACCGCGTGTATAATATGCAGGATTTGTCTCAGACTGCTTCCCGCCAAAGGAGGCATAAGGCTGGGTGACGGTTTTTACCGAAGCATTCCCGCTCTTTAGTTTGGCAATCCTGTTTTTTTCAAGCGGAAGGGCAAGATGGTTGAGATCGTTGTGCTGATCGGCGAACTGCACCTCCAGTGCATTGGTCATCACAGACACCAATTGGCAAACGGCATTCACATTCTTCCTGACAGAGGCCCTGATCCATATTTTGCCCACGGGCATAAGACTGTTAACTGTAGTCGCATCATGAGGAATGACAAATTTGATGATACCACTTCGCAACAATTTATTGGTTGTGTCAAGCACCACCTCACTTTTTGCCATCGGTTTCCAGTAATTGTCGCAAAGCACAGCCCATTCGACTGCTACCTGGTCCAGTTCAGGATCTTCACTGCCTTCGGCTACCTGGAACAACACGCTCACACTGTCGCCGGCTTTCAAATCAGTGAACCCCATGAGCAGTTCCCCTTCATTTTTGTATTCGGGCATCAGGGAGACCGATTTGTCGATCAGGAAGCTGAACAAATTTCGCTGGTAACTGTGCTCCTGGATTTGTCCGAGGTAGGCTACCTGGAAAAACTGTATCTCATTGTTGACGAAATCATCGAGAGACAATGAATTGATGCTCACCTCATCCGAAGTGGCCTTGTATGAAAGTGTAATATTTTGAATGACCGGTGTATAGGGCTCGTTCAGCGCGGTATAGGCTGGAGTATCGCCGGCTTGCTTCGAATAAGCAAGTATTTTTTCCACCGTCTTTTTAGGATACTCCGCGTGAAAAAAACTTTGGTTAAGGCTAAACCTGACGAATCCTTTTTCGGGATTTACCACAGCCGGTGTATTTACGAGTACCGGATTAAAGATTGCCAACTCTCTGAGAAAGCTTTTCGACCAAAGTGTTTCGCTCTGCCGAAGGCTCAGAACTTTCAGCCCCATGGGATAAAACAGGACAAACGGAAGAGCGCCCGGTGTGAAAACGAAGTTATGCGGATTGGAAGCATTGCCGGATTCAAACAAATTGGCACTGTTTTGCTGGTATTTCCCATTGTCGCGGTAGGAAAAGGCAACATCGGCGGTAAAACTGTCGTTGCTTACTGTTTCTCCATAACCGCTGTAGTAGCTATTGAAATTCGATGGGGCATTTTTCCAGTTGACCCCTATGGACAATTCAGTCAGTTTCTTTGAAAGCGCCTCGGAATACCCTACCAGGAAGGTTGAACCTTTGGTGGGCGCATTTCCGAATGGAGTAAATGGTTTTTTAGGGTTCAGGATTCCCAGGTCATTTTCCAGTGAAAGCGAAGTAACGCCTGAAACCTCGACGGTTATCCGTGCTTTTTGGATTTTTACCCCCTCAAAATCGCTGTACCCCAGCGAATCTGGCGACAATCTTGTTTTCAAAAGCAGCTGAATCACTGGAGATGCCGTTGTATACCGGTAACCATGAATGGAAACATCGTAATCGACAATCGCTTTTTCAGAAGCAGGCACGGTAATAGAGAACGACAATACATTATTCTTTATAGTTGGCTCAGCAGCATATGGCCCGATCCAACTCTTCTCTCCGGTAAGATAGAGATCAAAAGCTCCCTTGAGCCTGGCATCGTTGATCAAGGCGCCATCCACATTGGAAAGGGTCAAAGAGAGGTTCACCTTCCGTGTGCCCTCCTGCATCCTGAGTACCGGGGCGGCAATGGCAAAACCGATTTCAGCGGCTGGATTCATTGCGCTGCCGAAGGGTTTCCATTTGGGTTCGTCACCTACCAGCTTTCCACCCATGCCATCGGAAGAGTTGGCAACAGGCGCGTATCTGACGGTTCCATGTCCACTTTTGTCATAGAAGAAGGAACTGAGTTGATCAATTTTGGCGCTGTTGATAACTGTTTCACCGGTAGGGGCATAAATCAGTTCAACTTTTGTTTCATCCTTCCCTGCCGAAAAGAGATCTTTGGGTCCAATGCTTATCGGTCCCGCGTTTTTCTTTAGTTCCAGAACGACATGAGCCTTGTCGGGAACCGCAGGTTTTTTGGAGAGACGCAATACCTCAGAAAAGTAGAAATCCAGGTGACTGCCGGTAAAACGGTTGATATTCTTTTGAGCTCCCTCCTGGTAAAGCTTTAAGAAACTGACAAACAGAGCCAGATGAGGAGGTACATCTCCGTTTTTATTCTTCAGCGCCGCTTTGATTTCAGTCAAATTTGCCGGGAAAAACCCAGTCCAGTCACCAACAGGTTTTAGCGGGTCTTTGGGATAAAATTTAACAAAAGCGGAGAATTTTTGGGCAAAGAGCAGCAACTCCTCATCCGAACGTTCATCGACATCAACGTAATGAGTTCCCAACTCGACGGGCATACGCATCTCCTGCGACTGTCCGTGCCTATAAATGAGGCTTTGTATGATATCTTGTGCGGCCATATCGGGATTTTCTAGCTGTTGTTAAAATCAACTGTTTTTCGGACTTCGTTGCTGTCGGTGGTGTAGAAAGGAAAGACCAGGTTGTAGCGTGAATTGGTGGAACGGATAACGTAATCGAGTATGACACTTATCCTTCCCTCCAACTCTGCTGAAGAATCCAGTTCCAGCGATATCAGGTTGATCCTGGGCTCATAAATCAGAATGGAATATTTTATCCGGTCTTTCAGCAATGTTTTTGCAGTGGTTCCCATGGGTTCGAAGAGCATTTCGTGCATATCGAGCCCGTATTTTGGGTTCATAAACCGCTCGCCGGCGGCGGTCCCAAGCAAGATCTTCAGACTGGCCTGAATATCCTCCTCATCGGCCGTCATCCGTACTTCGCAGGTTTCAGGGATAAATTCCGGAGGAAAGCTCCAGCCGTTTCCCAAGAATGAGGTATATGAATTATCTTGTTTGTTCTCTTCCATGTTGCCGGCAATTCAATTTAGTGGATTGGCGATTCTTTTAAAACAATACTTTCAACTATACCACTTATGATACATGGCATTATCAGTTCCCCTAACAAAAGTGTCCAGACGTCCACTTGCCCAGCTTACGGCAGAAATATTACTGGTAATGATCCCCCCTAATGATTCAAAACCACCCCAATGGCTTCCATCCCACCATTTGTGATACATTGCATTATCAGTACCCCTTGCAAAAACATCAATCCGATTGGATCCCC
>JBBIUJ010000192.1:0-8087 GCA_037440345.1 Prolixibacter sp. | reverse complement strand
AAGAATATCCTCTACATTTTCGCTTCACTCCTGGTGTTATTGTCACTACTATCCTGGCAACAACGCGAAAAAGAGAACCCATATCGTCTGGAGATTGTCGCCAACATGGCCGATTACCAAAAATCAATTTCTTCAAATCCTGCCAACAAGCTGGTTGATCTTGAAAAGGCTGTCAAGGGTATTGTTCTGGATATCAGGTATGCCACATCCAATAATTTTACTCATCAAACCATCTATCCAGCCCCGAAAGCATTTTTGCGAAAACCGGTTGCCGAAGCATTGCTGAAAGTTCAGGAAGAGTTAAAAACGTATGGGATCGGACTAAAAATATTTGATGCTTACAGGCCTTATGCAGTCACACTCAAATTTTATGCTGTGTACCCTGATACCACATTCGTTGCTGCTCCTCAAAAGGGTTCCAAACACAACAGAGGCAGTGCGGTTGATTTAACCTTAATCGATTTAAAATCGGGCAAGGAGCTTGAAATGCCTACCGCTTTCGATGATTTCACGGAAAAGGCGTTGCACTCCTACACGAATCTACCCCAAAAGGCTTTACAGAACAGAAAAATACTTCGGGATGTAATGTCCAGGCATGGATTTATACCCTACGAAAGTGAGTGGTGGCATTATGATTTCAAGGGTTGGAAAAATTACCCGATCATGGATCTCTCTTTTGATGAATTACGTAACAACTAATGCATTGTGATACCTTTGTGAAATCCTTTGTGATAACCTTTGGGCCCTTCGTGGTTAAGCTTTACAATTCACCGCAACGGACACGAAGTACGACACAAAGGGTGCAAAAGAAAATTGATTTCTAAGCAAATATGAGAAATTTCATCCTGATTATCTTACTGTTATATTGTTTGACCTGGCAAAGCAAGGCTCAATACAACAACGATCTGATAATAGAACCCATTCTAAAAACGGATACCACCTCTCTGGGACAAAAAATCAGTTATCCCAACACAACAAATTCAGAGGTGACCATGCTGAAAATCACCATTCCTCCCGGGAAAACTACCGGTTGGCATGAGCATAACATTCCAGTTTTCGCATACGTTTTAAAAGGGACATTGACGGTAGAACTGGACGGCAACAAAGTACTTAAGTTCTCTGAAAACAGCTCCTTCTCTGAAGTAATTCATACGGCTCACCGGGGAATCAACAAAGAATCAGGCGATCTTGTGTTGCTGGCCATCTACCTTGGAGAAAAGGGAAAACCACTGTCGGTGAAGATACAAAAGGAATAATTCGCGTATTCAAAAATAGAATATCTTAAATTATTACACAGAGAAATTATGAGCAATTTTGACAACCTTGCCCGCGAATGGGACAAAGATAAGATGCACATGGAGCGCTCAATAGCTATTGCAGCCGCGCTCGAATCAATGGTTTCACTCACCCCTTTCACAAAGGCGATGGAATTTGGAGCAGGAACCGGTATTTTAAGCTTTTTGCTGAAAGATAAATTGAAGGAGGTCACCTTGATTGACAGCTCCAGCGAGATGATTAAGGTATGCGAAGAAAAAATTACCTGGCACAAGGCGACCCATATTAAAGCGATATGCATGGATCTCGAGCAGGAGGATCATCAGCAGAAATATGATCTTATTTATTCTCAAATGGTACTGCACCATGTTGTTGAGATTCAACCGATGCTGAAAAAATTGCGCACTCTCTTGAATCCTGGGGGAATCCTGGCAATTGCCGATCTATACACTGAAGATGGATCCTTTCATGGTCCTGAGGTAAAAGTTCATTGGGGTTTTGATCCGGAGGACCTGAAACAAACCGCATTAGCCCTGGGGTTCAAAGAAATAGAATTCAAAACCTGTTTTGAAATGAAACGGGAATCTGGTAGAATTTACCCGATATTCCTGCTTGTCGCAAAAAAGCTTTAATTCATATGATATTACCGATCATGGCCAACGAAAAAAAATTGCCTGCAATTTTTTCCCTCTGCGTAACTCCTCTTCTCTCTAAAATATATCCAGCGGCAAAAATCTCTATGAACGCTAAAACTCAAATCAAAAGAAACATTTCCTCGATGTAATAATTTGTTAGACACCCAATTAATTAGCCATCCCCATCCACATGCCTCCAATATACGGAATTAGCCAAAACAACCAGACCATCAGGCTGTAGGTGTGGAATTCAATACGCCGTTTTTCACTTCCATTTCTGACGACAGCAGTTGCCCAAATTGCATGTGCAAGCATCAGCCAAATAGCCAGCTGTCCAAAAAGCGTATGCAAATCATTCAGATCAAAAGGATTATTCGATAGTTTCCCCATGGCTATAGTGCCAGAAACATCGAAGAAAAAACCGGTCCAGAAGGCTACAACGTGCCAACCCTTCAGATAGCGGATCAGCCTTTCGGCCCAAACACCGAGCGAATAGAACAGGAGTGCCAGGGTAATCAACGTGACAGAGAGTATCATGTAGGTAGTCATTGTGATTTGTATCAATTAATGATCCATTCCCATTCCTTAAAAGTACAATATTTTGTTGTACCTCAATTTAGTTTCCAACCATTTCAATCAATATTCTTAATTTGAATGCTTATCATTGTTGTCTGAAACAAAAAGCCGGGCTTCGCCTTTTTTCAAACGACTCATGAGATGGAACAATTTATGATAGAAGAGATTGTATGAAGCGATTGAAGATTTATTTCTGCTTACTGATTCTTCTCCCGGCATTTCAATCTTTTGCCCAGCAAAAGTATACCATCAGCGGTTATTTTAGGGATGCCAAAACTGGAGAGAACCTGATTGGCGCCACATTAACCGTCAAAGAGCTTCAAGGTAAAGGTGCTGGTACCAATGCCTATGGCTTTTATTCCATAACCCTTCCTGCTGGACAATATCAGATCACCGGACAGTTTATCGGCTACACCCCTCAGATTTTTCAGATCAACCTCAATCAGCCGATAAAACAGAATTTTGCCCTAACCGAACAGGTAAATACTTTGGGTGAAGTGGAGGTTTCGGGTCAGCGGAAGGATGAGAATGTCTCCAGAATGACCATGGGCATGCAAAAACTCAATACGAGTGAAATAAAGAGTATTCCGGTACTTTTCGGAGAGAACGACGTACTGAAAACCATTCAGTTGTTACCAGGCATCAAGCCTGCAGGAGAGGGAAGCAGTGGCTTCAATGTTCGGGGCGGTTCCTCCGATCAAAACCTGATACTCCTCGATGAAGCAACCGTTTTTAATGCCTCTCACCTGATGGGGTTCTTCTCTGTTTTTAACTCGGATGCGATCAAGGATATCACTGTTTACAAAGGCAATGAGCCGGCAGAATATGGTGGCAGATTATCGTCAGTCCTAGATATCAAAATGAACGATGGCAACGATCAAAAGATGAAAGTATCAGGTGGTATCGGACTCATTTCATCGAGAATCAACATCGAAGGCCCAATTATCAAAGAAAAGGGTTCGTTCATGATAACTGCCAGGAGAACCTATGCCGATCTCTTCCTGAAGCTCTCATCGGATAGCAACAAGAACCAGACGAAACTCTATTTCTACGATCTGAACGCCAAAGCAAGCTATCGTCTCAACAACAACAACCGGTTCTATCTTTCAGGCTATTTTGGTAAGGACCTGATCTCCCTGAAAAATACATTTGGAATAAACTGGGGAAATATTTCCGGAACATTGCGTTGGAACCATCTTTTCTCGGACAGGCTATTTTCAAACATTTCGCTGATATTCAGTAACTACGACTACAAAATATTCATCGACAACGGGAACAAACTGAACATCATTTCGCGAATACAGGACTATGGGATCAAACAGGACCTGCAATTTTATATCCAGGCCAATTCGACCCTTAAGTTTGGGTTCAACTCCATTTACCACAAAATAATCCCTGGAGTTATCACCTCAGACGCCAAAATCGATTTAAAGAAACTTACAAACAAATACGACTGGGAGAACTCAGTCTACCTGTCCCATCAGTACCGGATGAATGAAAGGGCTAAAATTGAATATGGTTCCCGGCTTACGATTTTCAGCGCTCTTGGTCCCGGGGATATTTATACGTATGACTCCGAGGGACGAACTACGAGTGCAACCCTCTATCAATCGGGACAGTTTGTCCAGAATTACCTGAATGCCGAACCCCGCATCACAGTTGATTATCTTCTCAGCAAGCAGAGTTCTGTTAAACTCTCTGTCTGCCGCAATGTTCAAAATCTCCATTTGCTCTCCAATTCAACTTCAGGGAACCCAATGGATCTGTGGATTCCCAGTAGTAACATCGTAAAACCGGAGTTGGCCGATCAGGTTTCACTGGGTTACTACCGAAACTTCGACGACAACAGGTATGAATTCTCAGCTGAGACCTACTTCAAGCATCTTATGAACCAGATTGATTACAAAAATGGAGCTGAGCTCATGTTTAATGAAAATGTCGAATCCCAAATTCTCTTTGGATCAGGGCGGGCATATGGACTGGAGCTTTTCCTGAAGAAAAAACAGGGTCGCTTCAACGGTTGGATCAGCTATACCCTCTCACGAAGCGAACGAAAATTTGAGGCCATCAACAATGGATACTATTATCCTGCCAAGCAGGATCGCACCCATGATCTTTCGCTGGTTGGGATGTATGAGCTGACAAAAAGTTGGACACTCTCGGCAACTTGGGTGTATTATACCGGCAATGCCGTGACCTATCCTACCGGGAAGTATTCGATAGAGGGTAAAACTATGTTCTACTATTCCAACCGGAATGCCGACCGGATGCCTGCATACCACCGCCTCGATCTTGGCGCTACCTGGATAAGCAGAAAGAGCGTTAAGTTTGAATCCAGCTGGAATTTCTCGCTTTACAATGCTTACGGACGCGAGAATGCTTACATGATTACCTTCCGCGACAGCAAATCTGATCCTTCTAAGACCGAAGCTGTGCAGACGACACTTTTCAGGATAGTACCATCCGTTACTTACAACTTTAAATTTTGATAGTCAAATGAAATACCCTCGAGAATATTTTCACACCATCCGAATCCGCCAGCTGGCGGATGGGTATTGGCTTCGCCGATCTTCGATTCCATCAGGCAATTAAAAACAAATTATCAACAGATGAAACGAATAATTCCAACTCTATCTGCAACTTACCAGGATTTCAAGAAGATTCAGACCTCATTCGCAGGCAGAATTTTATCAGCTATATTTACATTTGCCGCTTTGATTTTAACATTTATCTCTTGCGAGAGGGTGATACAACTCGATTTGAAAAACAGCGCTCCAAAAATTGTTATTCAAGGTAATATTAACGACCAACCCGGACCCTATATTGTCAAAATATCCAACTCTGTCAACTTCGATGCTTCAAGCAACTACCCACCGGTTACTGGAGCGAAGGTGGTAATATCAGACAATTTCAATCAAAATGAAACTTTGACTGAGACAATGGCTGGCACCTATTTGACTTCAAAATTTCGGGGAGTACCCGGAAGGACCTACACCCTTTCGGTCAAAGCCGGGAACGAGACCTACCTTTCAAACGCTACAATGCCCTATGCCGTGGCCATGGATAGTATCTATTTTTCTTCCAGTATGTTTAGCGGAGAGAAGTTGACTACCGTCAGGTTTCTGGATCCTCCTTTCACCGTGAACTATTACCGCTTTCTTTATTTCATCAACAATGTCCAGCAAAAGGTATTTTACGTTCTCAATGATGATCTTTTTCAGGGAGCCTCCATCAGGTATGCGCTGCACTCAAGAGGAACTGATATCAAGCTGGTGAAAGGTGATCGTGTATCAGTTTGGCTCGAATCAGTGGATCATGGCGTCTATGAGTATTTTCGGACTGCCGGAAGTGATGAAGGGCAATCTGCCTCTCCGGCCAATCCTGTATCCAATATTTCGAATGGGGCGCTGGGCTATTTCAATGCCTGTTCCGTACGCAAAATTTCGGCCACCGTGAACGAATAAACAAAAAGCAATATATTTCGTACACATTCAGATGTTCGTTAAACTTATCCATGGGTAAATAGTCCAAGCTCAGAGGAATAAAAGATATTAAATTAAATTTATGAGGTATAGTCTAATAATGAGCGGTTTGCTGACAGTCTCCCTGCTCATTTCGTGCAAAGCAAAAAACAAGGAACAGGGACCGGCAGAGAAGCCGCCGGTCGCCGTTGACATAGTGATCGCAGGTTCAGACAATATTGCCAGTAACCTGGAAGTCAATGGTAGCGTACTTTCCAACGAAATGGTAGAACTCCGTCCTGAAGTGAGCGGACGTCTCATCTACCTGAATCTCCCGGATGGCGCCTCTGTCAAACAGGGAACTGTTCTTGCCAGGATCAATGATGCCGATCTCCAGGCGCAACTGGAACAGCAAAAGACGCAGTTGGAACTGGCCAACAAAACGCTGAAAAGGCTGAGCGAACTGTTGAAGGTCAACGGTGTCAACCAAGCCGATTATGATGCGGCCCTGAGTCAGGTAAATACCATCCAGGCCAACATGAAAGTGCTCAATGCGCAAATTGACAAGACGGTCATCAAGGCGCCCTTTTCCGGTGAAATTGGAATCAGGGTTGTTAGTCTGGGAGCCTATGTCACTCCCCAAACATTAATTGGAAGCCTTTACCAGACAGATAAAGTCAAAATTGATTTTACGGTGCCCGAAACCTTTGCATCCATCGTTGAAAAAGGAAACAAAGTAAAAATTCAGGCGGAAGGCTTTGCCGAAAGTCTCGATGCAACCATCACAGCCATCGAACCGCAGATCAACACTGTATCCAGAAATATTAAAGTCAGGGCCATGCTTGCAAAGGGGATTATTCATCCTGGAGCGTTTGTGAAGGTCATCCTGGGTCAGAACAGGAAAGGAATTATGGTTCCTTCCAATGCTATTATTCCGGATGCGCTCTCCAACCAGGTTGTGGTTGTCAGGCACAACAAAGCGCTCTTTGTGAATGTTGAGACCGGATTAAGAAATTCCAACCTCATCGAGCTCACCTCGGGCGTGAATCCCGGCGATTCCATTATCGTGAGCGGAATGTTGTTTGTTCGCCCAAAAGCATCTGTTAAGGTAAAAAAGGTGGTTAGCCTTAAAGAAAAAAATTAATAACTGATTGTCAATTAAACAGAACGATACCTTAACGTGAATATATCAGAATTATCGCTTAAAAGACCGGTACTGGCAACGGTAATGAGTTTAACCCTGATTCTCTTTGGAGTAATCGGGTTCAATTTTTTGGGTATCCGCGAATATCCGGCCATCGATCCACCGTTGATATCGGTGAGTACCTCCTATGCCGGGGCAAATGCCGATATTATTGAAAGCCAGATTACCGAACCGCTCGAAAAATCAATCAACGGCATTCCCGGTATCCGTACCATCACCTCCTCGAGCTCGGTGGGGAACAGTAACATCTCGGTAGAATTTAACCTTAGCACCAACCTCGAAGCGGCCGCCAACGATGTACGCGACAAGGTGAGCCAGGCCGTGCGGAATTTGCCGCAGGATATTGACGCTCCTCCGGTGGTAAGCAAAGCCGATGCCAACAGCGATTTTATCATCCTAATGGCGGTTCAAAGTCCGAGCAAAGGTTTGCTGGAGTTGAGCGATTATGCCGAAAATATCCTTCAAAATAAATTTCAGACCATCCCGGAGGTAAGTTCCGTCATGATCATAGGTCAGAAAAGACCTGCCATGCGACTATGGATCGATCCTGACAGGTTGAATGCCTACGGAATCACCTTTAACGACATTACTTCTGTTTTAGCCAAAGAGAACATCGAAGCGCCCTCTGGAAAAATATACGGAAACAAGACAGAGCTTACCATCCGAGCGCTTGGAAGACTGACCACAGAAAAAGATTTCAAGGATCTGATCATTCGCGAAAACAGTGACGGAATTGTCAGGCTGAGCGACCTGGCAAAAGTCGAACTCGGACCCGAAAATTACGAACAGATGTGGCGCCTGAACGGTGTAAGCGGGGTTGGTCTGGCCATTATTCCTCAACCCGGCGCCAACTACATCAACATTTCGGATGAATTCAACAAGCGGCTGGATGACATCAAGAAGTCCCAAAAAGGGGATATCACCTTTACCACACTG
>JBBIUJ010000191.1:0-8100 GCA_037440345.1 Prolixibacter sp. | reverse complement strand
TTCAGCTCAAGGCATTAACTATTGTACCGTTACTTCGGACGAACTTCTGGAATTATGGATGGTTGGCGCGATGTCGGCCGGGGAATGTGATAACAAGTATGAATATGCGGACAAATCTTTTCAAAAGCTGAAATCAGTCCTGAATTGTGCAGAATTGAATTTTGACTCGATTGTCCGGCAATGGAATTATGTTGGTGGGATACTTGAATCCGGCTATGTCGAAGGAAGTAAAATGCAGCGCTATCAAATATTCAATGAAGTGCGAAATTCATATTATTCGCAATATCGTCAATGTGCAAACTATCCGGCTGCCACGGGTATTGGGATGAATTCGGTTCAGGTTGGTATAGATTGTTATGCCATTGGGAACCATCCGGATATGCAAATCATACCAATAAGTAACCCAAATCAGGAGGATTCATACCATTATGGGCAGGATGTGCTGGTTGGCGATACGACCCTTCAGAAACAACCGCCTCAATTCGAAAGGGCGATACTTCTAAATTCCGGAACGTCATCAAGGTTAATTATTTCGGGCACGGCATCTATTGTTGGGCAAAAAACAGTAGGAATTGGCGATGTTGGGCTCCAAACAAAAATCACCATTGACAATATCGAAATATTGGCTTCCCGAACAAATTTGGAAAACCATTGTTCCAACCTCGCAGAATATCCTGATAAGTATAGCTATCTGCGGGTATACGTGCGAAAAAGGAGTGACATCAGCCAGGTAAAAAGGATCTGTTTGGAACATTTTGGCAATGTCCCTATATCCTTTGTTCAGGCCGATATCTGTCGCGATGATTTGTTGCTGGAGATTGAAGCTGAAAAGCTGAATGTTCATGACTCTTAAGTTTCAAGGCCGGGTCACTTCTTTTCTTGTTCTGGTATGGCAACCGGTTCTGTCCAACCCGGTTTTATTTTCGATTTCCCCGTTCGCCCTCCATGCAAAATCCATCGACCTAATTTGCAGTTTATCATTATTTTGCACAAGTTTGGGGAAACCTAAAATAAAACACGAATACGTTAGGGGTAGGCATGTGAACAGTAGATCAAAATGAAAATACGAGTCTGACATTCATGGATTTTGGCTCATTTTTTTTATCTTTGGGTATGAAAAGGCAGGAGTTAATTGGACTTGATTTTGAAGTTGATAAATTGACCAATTCCATTGAAAATATAGTTACCGGAGATAGCTTTGCAACAGATATCTCCATTATCTCAATTGCTGATCTAAAGAAAGTTACCAAAAGAAATGGTTGGCAGTTTGACTGGAAACTGGAGTTCATACAACCCCAAAAGGATGTTTTCAAATTAACTATTGCGAACAATCAATCTATTATTCAAGGACTTATCAGTCTTGAAATAAAATCGGATCATGTTTACATGCATTTGGTTGAAAGTGCTCCGTTCAACAAAGGAAAAGGTAAAGTTTATGCCGGAGTACCTGGAAACTTAGTGGCATTCGCTTGTAAACTTGCATTTCAGCGAGGATACGAAGGAAATGTTTCCTTTTTCTCCAAATCTCAATTAGTTCAGCATTACATAGAAACATTGGGTGCC
This sequence comes from Prolixibacter sp., assembly GCA_037440345.1. Classification (GTDB taxonomy): domain Bacteria; phylum Bacteroidota; class Bacteroidia; order Bacteroidales; family Prolixibacteraceae; genus CAINVV01. The sequence continues at coordinate 6,537 of JBBIUJ010000191.1, read as the reverse complement.
ATACATATTGGTGGACGCATTATGATAATTGATACCATTGCAGCATTAAAACTCATCAATAAATATTTTCCAAAATGAAACCTAAAGTAAAAGAACTCGATGTAGATTTTATTGGTGGACAAGAATCTATGAGCAAGGAAGAAGAACTGGCAATCAGCGAATTTATTAAAATGCGGAAATTGCTGATCGCAAAGAAAAATGTAAGAAATATTAAAGCAACTCAACCAAAAAAAATCATTGCTGAATCCTGAACAACCGACCTCAATGACCACCTGCCACCAGCCCCGAACAAACGCCAAATGTCTTGCGGGGTAAGTAGATCATTTACTTTTCGCCTGCCGGAAATACAAACCAAATTAAAACTTATATAAAATCATAAACCCGCGCGGCCTCGCTCCCGCGCTTGCATCGCGTGATTCACAATTTAATTACTGAATAGCGGGTTGCCGGGCTTCTTTTCTTGTTTTAAGGTGGTCCAGGATACAATCTTGAACCAGCGGGGAGTGATCTCTCACGCGAAAGGATTCGAGCGGGAGTGGGGTGAAATTCCTTCGCGTGACTCGATTAGCGGCGATGGTAAGGTGACTGTAAAAAAATTGCGAGCTTAGTCAATCTATTCCATTGCGGTGAAAAAATAAATTAATCACCGCAAATATGCGGCGATTAATTTATATATTTACCGCATAATAATAGGCAATGGCAAAATACATTTACGAGTACAAAGACTGGACAGATTTTTCGTGGCAGGACAAAGCCATAAATGCCATATTTGGTGAAGTGCGGCTTATGCAAGGTAAAATACTGGGGCAAATGAACGCTTTGGGCTTTTCTGCTAAAGAAGAAGCCACGCTAACCACCTTAACCCTAGACGTAGTAAAATCTTCAGAAATTGAAGGCGAATTACTCAATTATGACCAGGTACGTTCGTCCATTGCAAGGCGTTTGGGTATTAACACCGCAGGACTTGTACCGAGCAGCCGCCACATTGAAGGCGTTGTAGAAATGATGCTGGATGCCACTCAACGATACACTTTACCTTTAACCGAAAAACGGTTGTTTGGTTGGCACGCAGCACTTTTCCCCACTGGGTACAGCGGACCTTACTCAATAGAAGTGGGACGATACAGAACTGGTGAAATGCAAGTTGTTTCGGGCGCAATGGGCAAAGAAAAAGTGCATTACGAAGCCGTAAAGCCAGAATTAGTAAAAATGGAAATGGACAAGTTTTTGGATTGGTTCAACAATGACAATTACCTTGACCCAGTTTTGAAAGCCGCCATAGCACACTTTTGGTTTATCATCATTCACCCCTTTGATGACGGGAACGGCAGAATTGGAAGAACCATAACAGATATGTTGCTTGCCCGCGCCGAAGGCAGTGGAGAACGTTTTTACAGTATGTCCAGCCAAATATTAGCCGATCGCAAAATCTATTACGAAGTATTGCAGAAAGTACAACATAGTTCAGGCGACATTACAGAATGGATCGACTGGTTTTTGCACTGTCTCAAAAATGCGATGCTCTCCAACGAAAACACAACACAGAAAATATTGCATAAGGCTAAATTTTGGAAATTACACGCACACACACCTATCAACGAACGCCAACGCTTAATACTTAACAAACTCTTTGACGATTTTGAAGGAAAACTTCAAACCTCAAAATGGGCTAAAATTGTCAAAACCTCTACCGACACCGCCTTACGGGACATAAAAGACCTGGTAGAAAAAGGTATCTTGAAACAAACTGATGAAGGAGGACGAAACGCAAACTATGAATTAGTAGACTTTTAATTAGAATAACCACTGGCCATAATAAATAGGGTTTTGAGCGGTCTGCCAGACACAGCGAAGAGTCGGTGTTGAACTATACCCGCCGGGTTCAGGGCTATGTTCTTATTGACAGTTTTCTGTGATTTAAACCTTCAGTACTTGACAATCTTCCTCGACTCTGTCTTTCCCTCTTTGCTAACTACCTGAATGATATAGTTTCCGCGCTGAAGATCGCCCAAAGACAACTCCTGAGCGGAAGTTGCCGTACCCGGAAGGTTCAACTCTTTAATTTTACTACCGTTCATAGAATAGACGACTATCCGCGAAAACGGCGAAGTTGCAGATATTTTCAGGGTTTCGCTGACAGGATTAGGCCAAACTACAAATCCTGCTATCGGTTGAGGCAGAACATCTACTTCAGTCGTGATATTGGGTTTGGTAAAATTGACAGTCGAATAAAGCCTGAACTCACCGGGTGCCAAAATCAGACTTTGGGTGGTATTGGTTGCATCCAGGGTCGCGTCGGTAAAATATTCGTACCAGGTACCCGCCTTCTGGAACTGAATATTAAGAGTGGCAGAGGCAACGCCAAAATTGCCAGCGATCAGCACGTTCTCTCCGTTTAGGTTCAGCTTTAGCCATTTCAGATCATTTGCCAGGGAGTAGCTAAAATCAGTTGTTCTGAAGATCGGGAAGGTTTTCTTGAGGTAGAAAAGTTTGGCCATCACTCTGAAGAGATAGGTGCGGGCCGGTTGATCAACATAGTTCCACTTTATCGGTTTCTCACCAAGCCGTCCACCGAGATCGATTGAATAATCATAGCCAAGTTCGCCGAACTGCCAGATCATTTTTGGTCCGGGAATTGGTACAAAGAGCGCCGCGGTCAAGGCAGCCCTTTTGTATGCTGTGGTACTATCCTTGATATTGTAGCTACTCAGTGAATTTCCGTAGGTGATGCATTTGTAGGCGATCCGTTCTTCATCGTGGCTCTCCATGTAGCCGACAGCAGCAGCCTTGTTCCAGGTTCGGGCCGTGTAGGAAGCCCATGTGAAATCTGATTTGCCGCTGTCGTTGTAGCCCATGGCTGCTTCGGAGCAGTTGCCGTTCGAGTTGGCCCATAGCAAAATGCCATTGCCAGATTCGATCAGCTCTTTCTCTTCGTTGTTGTCGGCCAGGTGCTCAAAAATAACCAATGCTCCCGGTTTTCGTTTTCTCACCTCACCTGCCATGCGTTCCAGGTTGAAGATGCGTTGCGGATCGTATTTACTGCCCCATGGATCGGTCGCATTACTTTTGAAATTGTTCGAAAATCCCTTTGTGAAATCGTATCTGAACCCGTCGACTTTGTATTCTGACATCCAGTAGGAGGCGATACTGTCGATCAATTCCCGCGTATTGGGACTATCGTGGTTGAAATCATATCCCCAATGGGCAGCCGGATTCTCAAAATTGCTGGTGACATTGTACCAGGGATTTTGTGCTGTTGGGTTTGTTCCATCGAAATAGAGCTGAACAAAGGGGCTTTGACCATAGGAGTGGTTCAATACCAGGTCCATTACCACAGCAATGCCACGTTGGTGACACTGGTCAACCAATTTTTTTAGTTCATCGGCCGGGCCGTAATATTTGTCTGCAGCAAAGTAGAAGGAAGGATTGTATCCCCAGCTGCTGTTGCCTTCGAATTCGTTGACCGGCATGAGCTCAAGTACATTGACTTTAAGATCTTTTAGGTAGTCGAGATGGCTGGCCATGCCGGCAAAGGTATGTTTGGCATCAAAATCACGAACCAGCGCTTCGTAGACGATGCAGGTATCGGCGGATGGTGGCGTAAACTGTGCCATCTGCCAGTTGTATTTTGTCTTGTTGGGTTGGAGCACCGAAGCAATGCCATCGGTCCTCCCGGTAGGGTAGGTGAGCAGGTTTGGATAGGTAGCGGCATCAATGCCCTTATCGTTCCAGGGATCCAGAATTTTATCGGTGTAAGGATCCGCGATTTTAAGCGTGCCATCCACAAGGTATTGGAAAGCGTACTCCTTACCAGGTGTCAGGTTGTCAATTTTCAGCCAGAAATAGTCCCCGTCCCTTTTCATTCTTGATGTTGACGATGGATGCCAGTCGTTGAAATCCCCCACCACAAAGACATTTTGTTTATAAGGGGCCCACAAGACCAGCAAAGCAGATTGCGTATCGGGATAATTGATCCCTTTTTTCACTCCGGCAGGACGTGGCGCAACCACCTCATTGCCCAGAACGTGGACATACACGGAATCTACTATGGTTTTAGCGACAGTAATAGCCTTGGCTTTGATCCAGTAATCGCCTGTCGGAATATTAAAATTATAGGTGATACTGGTGCCGGTCAGAAAGATAATTTTCTTGTTGTTCAAATACAATTCCAGATCGGCAGGGGCAGATGAAGAAGCTGAAAATGGAATACTTGCGTATTGCTGGTAGACTTGATTCTTTATGGGCTGTTGTATCACAAAATTGAGTCCGGCGCCATAAACATCTACCAAAATGTCTTTCCCTCCGGTATCCTTTCCTTCCAGGTAATTTCCGTTAACGGTTACACCGCTTCGAAACACCAGTGCAACCTTTAGAATAACCTCTCCTGCAGGGACCCCAAAATATTGCCTGATATCGGGGGTTAAGGTAATCTGGTAAGTATTTGCAGTCAATCTCGTCATTTTGGCCTTGTCCACATTGACACCCCATCCTGCTACGACATATTTCCAATCGGTACTGGAGGTACTCTTGTCGGTAATGACACCGATATGGGCATAGACATCGCCTGTATAATCCTTCAAACCGGCTGTGCCTTTTGTTGCATCAAATGCGATAGTTACTGATTGATTATCACTTGGTAAAGCTGGATTTGCAGTTACAACCTGGGCAACTCCGACTTTGAATAAAAAAAGCGAGACAAGCAAGATGGAAAATGTTCTCATGAGTGGAGAGGTTGTATTGTACAGATGTTGAATATAAGCAAATTGAGCGAAAAAGAGCTACAACGAAAAAAGTTATATAGCGAAAAAAAGTTTCCAAAGTCCTTGGTTAAGAGCAATAATTGCCCGTAACTAGAAACTTTGGAAACTTAAGCTGGAATTTTTAAAAATTAATTTTTCGTAACGGTGCAGGAAGGAACAGCTTTCAGCACATCAAGTGTCAAGGTGTAATTTCCGGCAACAGCGATTGGAATGTTGTCGCCGCCATTGGTAAGCGCAGCGAGATTCAAACCACCCAGGTTAACCGCCCAGTCATCGTTGGCCCTGAATTTGATAGCGCCTACGGTCAAGTTCAAAGTGACTGTTAGCACCTTGTTGGTAGCATCCCAGGTCATGTTGGTATCTGTCGACCATCCACCCGGAGTTGCATCCCCGATGACGCCCCACCTGTTTGCAGTGTAGGTGTATGCGTTTGGATGGCTCAGGTCTAGTGTGATGGCATAATCAGACTCCAATGAAACAGGGATATTGGCAGCGCCGGCTCCCAGATTCCCATCAGCCTTGTCGCTTCCGTAATTCAAACCCCAATCGTGGTTGGCCCTGAATTTGATGCTTTTGGCGGTTAAGTGCAATACCCCTTGCCAGATGCGTTGGGTCGGACTGTAGGTCAAAGCTGTTTCATCGTTCCATCCCATCGGGGTTGCATCTCCGATTACACCCCATACTGTCTTAACAGCAGTAAAGGTCAGGGTAGTGGCGTTTGCGTTCAATTTATAGTAACCTGCCGGTGAAGCGATATTTCCTGCATTCGGATCCAGTTTACCTGCGCCACCGTCGCCATAATTTGGCCCGTTCCAGTTGGCTTGGGTAGCAAATTTCCATTGGTTGGAAGCATTGGCCATGTAGACATATCCTTCGAGTTTGTCGCCGGCAGCGATGGTACTGATGACCTGTGGTGATTTGTCGGGCGACCAGTCGGACAAGGTAGTTCCGGGATAACTGGCAGCGACATAATCTCCAGGAATATTCCATGTAAGAATATCAGGAAGGGTTGAGAACTGAATGTCTGCACCGTATGCTGTTCCAACACTGTTGGTGGCATAAGCGCGTACGTGATAGGTTGCATTTTTCTGCAGATTTGTTAGCGTACTGACAAATGCTCCCAATCCTGTGCCACCGTCTATGATAGTTCCGGTGATGGTAGGATTGGCAGTGGTACCCCAGGCAAGACCTCTGGCAGTAACAGTGCCACCTCCATCATAGGTGACAGCGCCGCCAGAAACGGCTCCGGTTTTACCAATGGCAGTAACACTTGTTGTGGTAACGACCGGCAGGTCAACCAGAGTTTTAAAGGATACGACAGCGCCATAACCTGTTCCTGCGCTATTGGTTGCATATGCACGAACATAATAGGTTGTATTGCCTTTCAAACTTGTAAGTGCACTTGTAAAAGCGCCAGTACCTTTTGAATCTGAGGTCTTGGTATCAGCCACTGTGGGTGTCTGATTTGTGCTGCTGAAACATACACCGCGTGCAGTTACCTCTGCACCACCAGAAACAGTAACGTTTCCGCCGCCAGCCGCTGCATTACCAGTTATTGCAGTTAAAGCTGCCGTTGTCAGGGTTGGGACGACCGGAAGAGTCGTAAAGTTAACCTCTTCACCATAAACAGTACCGCTGGCAGTTGTAGCATAAGCCCTGGCATAATACTTGGTTGCGTATGCCAGACCGGGCAAAGTAACATTAAAGGTTGCAGTAGTTGCAGTCCCAGCATAAGCGACTTTTGTATTGGAGGTTGTCGGGACCGGTGCCGTATTGT
>JBBIUJ010000190.1:0-8164 GCA_037440345.1 Prolixibacter sp. | reverse complement strand
CCAAACAACTACTGAGAAAATGCAAGGACAAAGTAATTGATTCTCTCAATATTAATCATGTGGTTTTCCATATTAGAATCCGTTGACCTATTAAACGGGTACTAATATAACAAATTTTTACATTAATTAAGGATTTCTGTAAGATATAATACCAATTATTTTTTGGGCATTTGGTTGTAAATAATTCGCTGAATTTCTGTGCGCACATTCATTTCACTGATCTTGTTGTTATCCCTTGTTGGGAAGACCCTGTTTGAAAGGAAAATATAGACCAGGTCATATTTAGGGTCGATCCAAACAAATGTACCTGTATAACCTGAGTGGCCAAAGCTTTCGGAAGAAGCTGCTTTAATTGGATAGGCATCTTTTTCACTAAGCTCGGTATTGTTCAGCGAAGGTTTGTCAAATCCTAGTCCCCGCCGGTTCTTGTTTTGCGGAAATTGAACTCTCGAAAATTCCTTCATGGTACTCTCCTTCAGGTATTGTTTCCCACCATAACTGCCCATTTGCAGATACATTTGATAGAGTTTAGCCAGGTCGTTGGCCGAGGCAAAGAGTCCGGCATTTCCTGAGATTCCTCCCAAAACGGCAGCAGATTCGTCGTGTACTGTTCCAAGTAACTGCTGTTTGCGGTAGTAGTTGTCATTTTCGGTCGGGATAATCTCATCGTCCTTGAATTTTAACATTGGATAATATGTGATCCGGTAGGCTCCCAAAGGCTTATAAAAATTGTCGTCCAGCCCTTCGATAAAGGATTTACCTGAAATGCCGGTGGTAATATTTGGAGTCAGCACAAATGGCAGGTCGCTGTAAACATATTTCCCTCTATTTTTTAACGCTGATTTTCGGATCGTTTTGAAGACCGTTTCCGGGAATCGGTTATCGAGGTACATTCCCCTGGCAACTTGTAACCTGTGGGCCTGGTCCGGTTCAAAGGTGTACCATTTGGGAGAAAGTTTGCTCCCGTTCATGCTTTTCTTCCAGAAGGGGAGGAATGGGGTAAGGCCGGATTGATGTGACAGCAGTTCCCTAACGGTGATGTCCGATTTGTTGGAGCGGTGGAAAAGCCGGTTTTTCCATTCAGGATAGTAGGTGGATACATATTCGTCGGGATTGACCCTCCCCTCATCATAAAGCTTCAGCCAGGCAGGCAAGCCGCCAGTGATCTTGGTCACAGAGGCGAGATCGTACAAATCGTCCTCCTTTTCGGAGATCATTTTATCATAGGTGTGGAAACCATAGGCTTTCCGGAAGATGATCTTGCCATCCTTTGCTACAAGCACATTACATCCAGGAAAAGCCTTTCGATCAAGGGCCTGGAAGACGATGGAGTCGATCTGGTGATTGAATTGTGCCGATTGGATGCCCACCTCCTCCGGGATGGTGTATTTCAAACGGATGGGGTTCTTGATTGCCAGGCCGTCTCCAACCTTGAACTTCCCGGTTACGGAGACTGGAAGTTTCCCTTTGGCAGCGATACCGCCAAAAATCAGTTGGGCAGAAAGCTCCTGGGCCAGCGAATCGTTCTGATAGGCCACCAAAAGGGCATCAAAAGTTAAATTGGAATGAATCTCACCCAATCCGTAAGGGCTGGCAAACAATACAGCAATGGTTTTAGGTTTTGAGGAAAGAAAGGCAAAAAGTGAATCGAGCTGATCGTTTACGCCATAGGGCCTCACCGGTTTCTCTTTTTGCAGGATACCAACCTGCAGCGACTGGCGCAGTTTGCTTTCGTACATCGAGTGAATACCGGCCACTACCAGGTCATACCCGCTAAGTTTCTTTTGAACCTCAACCCTTTCGGCAGCCGAAAAATTCTGCTTCAATTGGAAATGATCCAATTTGGTGTACTTTGCAAGCATCTTTTGGAAAGGCGTTACATTTTCACTACCTATTGATAAAGTGGCAATTTTGGTATCCTCCAGGTGACCGATAGGAATAATTTCATTCTTGTTTGTAAGCAGGGTAAGAGATGATTCAATGATTTTTCGTTTGGTCAGCTCTGCCATTGGCGTGTTGAGATCGCGAACCAAATTGGCTGTCTCCACTTTATCCAGGTGGTTCAAACCGCACCATAATTTTGCGGCCAATACTTTCCGGCATTTCAGGTTGAGCTCCTCTTGCGAAAGCTCTTTTGTTTTCAACGCGGCCAAAATAGATTTTACCGCCAGCTCAGGATCTGCGGGATATTCGATAACATCGTTCCCTGCTTTCAGGGCAAGAACTTCAAGCCTTCCGGGATTTTCATATCCTCTCACTCCCCTCATGTTCATGGCATCGGTAATCACCAATCCTTTGTATTTCAACTCTTTGTTCAAAATCTGATCGATGATTTTCGGTGATAAGCTGGAAGGCATACCTTTTGTACTATCAAGTGCCGGTACATTCAAATGAGCCGTCATGATACAGCCGATCCCGGCTTTGGAGAGCTGCCTGAAAGGAAACAATTCGAGTGAGTCGATCCGCTCCTTTGAATAGGGGAGAAGCGGGAGCATCAGATGGGAATCGGTTTGGGTATCGCCATGCCCGGGAAAGTGTTTGGCTGTGGCCATGATTCCGTTTCCCTGCAAGGCCTGCATGGCTGCTGTGCTGAAATTGGTAACCATCTTACGGGATTCACCAAAGGAACGCATGCCGATAATCGGATTCATCGGCTCTGTGTTGATGTCGCAGGTAGGACCCAGTGCGATGTTGATACCGATTCTTTTCATCTGACGGGCCATCTCCAGGGCTGCCTCACGAACCAGTGAGATGTCGCCGGTAGCCCCAAGCGCCATATTATACGGAAGCGCCATAATTCCGGGCAACCGCATTCCGATTCCCCATTCGGCATCCATGACAGAGAGGAGTGGGGTCGTTGAGATGGATTGATAGAAGTTGGTCAGGCTTGCTTGCGTTCCCGGTTCGCCTTCGAAAAAGATGATCCCGCCAAAGCCATACTTTTTAATCAGTTCGGCATCATTGAACTGTTTCGAAAGATTTTTTTTTGCGGTTACATCGATCCAAACCAATTGTCCAACCCGTTGCTCCGGCGTCAGTGAATTGAATACCGAATCGACCCAGGGATGGTGCAATAGTTTTTCCAGGTCGACTTGAGCATAGGAGAAATGCCCCCACAAGATTACCGCAAAGAATATCAATGATTTTTTCATTTTCATATTTTCACATTTCCCAATTTTCACATTTCCTTTGCTTTCTTTCCAAATTCCGGCTTAACATTCAGAAAAAGAACCGGAATCATGCCCGGGATCATGCACAACATCACCCAGACAAAGAAATTTTTGTATCCGATAATATCCTGTAGCCAGCCTGAGAACATCCCCGGTAGCATCATTCCGAGGGCCATGAAGCCGGTTGTAATGGCGAAATGTGCTGTTTTGTTCTCTCCTTCTGATATATAGATCATATACAGCATGTAGGCAGTAAAACCAAAACCGTAGCTGAACTGTTCGATGGCAGCACATAAACTTATGACAAAATAGTTTGATGGCTGCGCATAGGCCATGTAAACATAGGCCAGGTGGGGAATGTTGATGGCGAGTACCATCCACCACAACCAGTACCTGAATCCCTTGCGGGAAGCGGCCAGTCCGCCGAGAATCCCTCCGGCTGTCAGGGCAAGTATCCCGAAGGTGCCATAGATGAGGCCCACCTCGCCGGTCGTCAGCCCAAGGCCGCCCAGTTGCCTCGAATCGAGCATGAATGGTGAGGCCATTTTGATCAACTGTGCCTCGCCCAGACGATAAAACATCAAAAAGGAGAGGATAACCCAAATCTCTTTCCGTTTGAAAAAGGAGGCAAATGTTTTGAAGAATGCGCCCAAAATGCTCTTTTCTCCTTTTAATACCTTCACATCCGTAAGCGGGTAAGGCAGAATAAAGCGGTGGTAAAACGAGAAAATGATAAAAAGGATGGCCAAGATAATGAAGGTAATACTCCAGGCAAGGTGAATATTACCTGAAGTTCCTTTGAAACTGGCATCCGTTGGCGAATTCAGTTTGGGATCCGCCTGGAAGAGCAGGTAGGCCGGTTGTTCCCAGTTTTCAAGGTTGAAAGCGAGTCGTTCGCCTTCTATAAGTTTAAGGCTATTGTCGCCATCCTTAAATTTAAAATTCAGGATCATCTCCTTCCCGGACTCTGGTTTGCCGTTCAGTTTGATGGCCACTGCCCTGACATTCCCTACCATAACTTCTCCGGATGGGGCGCCTTCCAATTTTTGGAAATGTTTTTGCAGGAAATGTTTAAGCGGAGTGGAAACATAATCCGACCAAACAGAGGATTCGGTGGCTTGACCGGAAGAGGCCTGTTGCTTACCGTTGCCAACAAAGCCAAGTGAAATGTTGTGTTTTGAAACTATTTTCCGGATGGAATCCATCTGCCGCGATGGAATGTTTTGAGTTGAAAGGCTTACCATTTCCGGAAATACTGAAAAAGTGGCATCTCCGGATTGTGCCGCAGCATTCTGGTTAACCTGCGGAATTTCGATTGTTTTGGCATATCCAGGACTGGCCTGCACGTTTATTTGTACCGGTGGCAAACCGGTGGCCGTCTCAAAATATCCGGCCAAAATGATGAGCAACCCTTGTCCGGTGATCATGGCAATGCGGTAGAATGTGCTTCGTATTCCTACGAAATAGGCCTGTTGATGCTCATTTAAACCAAGCATGTAAAATCCATCTGCTGAAATGTCGTGGGTAGCCGAGCTGAAGGCAAGCAGCCAGAGGAAGATCAGCGTTATTTGGAAATATCCCGGTAGGGGAATAGCCAGGGCTACCCCACCCAAAGCTGCCCCTATGACCAATTGCATGATAATTATCCACCAGCGCTTTGTTTTGAACAGGTCAACTACAGGGCTCCACAGAGGCTTGATAACCCATGGAAGATAGAGCCAGCTGGTATAGAGCGCAATATCTGTGTTGGAGATTCCAAGTCGTTTGAACATGATCACTGCGACCGTCATGGCCACCACGTAAGGAATCCCTTCTGCAAAATAAAGCGTTGGGATCCAGGCCCATGGGTTGCGGGTAGTTTGTTTCATATAGTTTAGTTTAATCGAATCAAAATTTGGTTATGAGATTTGAGTTATGAGTTTATTTTCAAATGTTTTACCAATGAAATATTTTTTTATTATCGCAAATTCTGATTAAAATGCTCAGTTTTCACCTTCCTGTATAACTCATAACTCATAGCTCTTTGTTGTAAGCTCTTCTAAGTTCCGCTCCTACAAAATAGTGTTTAAGTATCGCTTCATGCGAATATCCTTTCTCTCCCATCATAGCGGCTCCGATCTGGCAGAGCCCTACACCGTGACCCCAACCGGCCCCGGTCAGGATAAATTGAGCGGGTATTCCATTGGTAATATCGTGTCGGTCAACAACAAATGCGGAACTGTAAAGATGCGAATTGGAAAGTATTTTCCTGATCTGCAACTCTTTTCCATAAACCATCGTCTTTAATGTGCCAACAATTTCCAGTTTGATGATCCTGCCGGAATGTCCTCTCTGGATGGGATTGAGAGAAATTATATTTCCAAAATCGATTCCTGTTTTTCGTTTTATTAATTCAGCGATTTCCGATTGGGTATATGAAACTTTCCACCTGTAAAAATCGACCGTCTCCTGGTCATAATCGTTCAGTACCTGGGAAAGCACCTTGTGGTCTGTTGTGTTGCAAAAGGCAGCCGGAGCGGAACGAATCCACTTTTCCGCAGAGGACTCTTCTGTAAGTTTTAATCCAATTTCGCTTACTTTTTCATTGTAATCGTACAAGGTTGGCAGATAGGAGTGTATGATCGGCTCCCACACCTGTTCGAAGGTCTCGGTGACACCACCGCAGCTTTTGGAGAAACGTGCATCGCAAACCTGTCCGTCCGACATCAGCACCAATCCGGCAGTTTCCTTAACCGCTTTTTCCACCAGGGGACTGGTTTGCCTGGTAATTCCCTGATACCGCTGGCAATGGTCGTCGGCGCAAACATCAAAAAGCGCATGATCTTCCCGGTCCCACCAACGAATGTACTCCTCCCCGGTTTCAAAGATGGTTTGGTATTTTTCACGGGCCCGTCTCAATTCTTTCCCCTTCACCACTTGGGCAATCAACCATGAACGCGAAGTGATGGCATGTGCTTTCAGCAGTTCCAAGCTGCTTGTTGCGCTCATTTCGGAGGAGATAACGCTGATCAGGTAATCCTCCAGTGGCAAAATGTTGATGGCAACCAACTTGTTATTTTCAGTCAGAAATTGAAGCGCCCCCTTAAAGAGCTGATCCTCTTTTCGCTCCCAGTGAAATTGTACACCGATGGTCACATCTTTCAGTTCAAAGGAACCATTTTTCTTGTCCACCGGTTCAAATAGAAGCTCATCACCTTGCATTGGAAGGCCGTTTAGCAGGATTTGATTATTCTCGAGTCGTACGTTCTGATTTCCGAAATAGGTGATTCCTTTTGCGGAAGAAGAATATTCTCCATTGAAACAGAGCGCTATTTCGACCTCCGACATGATTCCAATCTTCAATTTTGGTTGTTCCATACTGAAATTCAATTAATATTTTTAGCCGTATCCTTCAACTTTCGAAACGCATTTTCATCCAAACTAACCTGATCAAAAATATCAGCAATATCTTCTGCTGTGATCTTATCAAAATCCTCGCGACGCGGGGTAATGAATACGCCACCAAAATCGACAGATGCCGGACTGATCAATAGCTGATCTTTTCCTTCAGAAAAATATTGGGACGGACGATGCAACTTTCTCGGGAACAGATGAAGTATCCATTTCCCATCTGAAAAAGTACAAAGCAGGTTGACCATTGGTTCTACTTTTTCGGGTTGAATTTCCCCTATCAGGGAAAGTATCCTCTCCAGCAATTGAAATCCGTGCCCCTGCGATCTGGTTTCAATCGAGATCATTTTTCGCAGATAGTGGTCGAATGCCCACGCAGTAGTTGATCCTGAATTGAAGAAGATGGCATTTGAATCTTGTTTTAGGGACAAAAATTCTGATTCAACAGGCAAAAATCCGGTTTCACCAGCCTGGAAATGAAGGTGATCAGGCGCTGAGGCGCCGCACTCCGGACCATTGTAAAACAACTGAAAACCTTCCATCAGCCGCGCGACGGCGAACATGGCTTCCAAATTTCCGGCCAGACGCTGAGGGGTATGGTGGATGGAAGGGATGGTGAAATGGGTTTTGAAAATGGGGAATGGGTTGACTAGAAGGAGAAAATCGTGGGGCAAATTCATGCTGTTTTGAGCCTCAGGCCGATTCTCCGAACAGAGGAAGCACTTTCGGGCGGCAATAGAGTCCTGGTCCACCTTGGCAGTGGAGGATCGCATTCGTTCGTGATTGAATTGGACTTTAATAACACAGCCATCGAAATGAAAGAGTCTCTCCTCCACAGAATCCAATCCACGGTAGTTGTCGTCCGACAGCTTCCAGGTATGATTTTGGTCCGTTAAAAAATTCCTGTAGATATTATTCTTTTGCTTCAACATCATAATTTCAAGACGCATTTTTCAAAATTTGTTCCTTTCCGTCCGAATCGAACTGATCTCTTTTTTCAACCTTCTACGGCGGACGGTGATCTATCATCATTCCCTTACCCCGGGTTCCGCTTCGCTCCACCCGGGGTTATTCATATTTGACCCTTTCAGGGTGAGATTTGAGCAAGTTCAACCTCATGGTCAAAAATGCAAATTTGCCTATGCCAAATCATTTCACCCATTGGCAACACTCAGGGATCGGCCTCATTTTCTCACCCTCTCATCTTCTCAATTTTCTCATTTTCCCCGGGTTCCTCTTCGCTCCACCCGGGGCTATTGATATTTAACCCTCGGGGTATTACCCCAAATATTCGATCTATCCACTCGCCCCGTCCCCTAGTCCCCCAGTATCCCTTTCTACTTCTTGTTCATCTCTTTCCTTGCCAGAAATTCAATCGTCCTGATCCGGTCTTTGTATAGGTTGTGACCATTCATCACCTCCACACTGAGGGAGGCATCCGAGTTATCGTCCCACCTGCGACATAGGTAGATTGGGTTATAGATTCTGCCAATTTGGTAGTTTCTTGAGATGGCCAGTCCGAGTGCATAATCTTCGCCATAGTTGACATTGGGTACTTTTATGCTACGGAGAACAGGTGTGTAAAAAGCCCTAGGAGCGCCTAA
>JBBIUJ010000189.1:0-8212 GCA_037440345.1 Prolixibacter sp. | reverse complement strand
ACAATTCTACTACTAATCTAACGCCAAAAAAAAATTGAGAATGAAAAATACTATTTGGGCTAGAATTTGGTTATTAATTTTATTTCAATTTCTTGAAGCATCCGTTCATATTTGAACAAATCGGTCAGGTATGAACGATTAATACAAACGTGGAATGTCGACCGGATGAAAAGTTAAGGCGTTCACCCGGTAAAACTTGGCAGTTCAGACATTACCGTGAGGCGTTTTATACTTTATCCTTTTGAGAGGATTGGTTTAAACACTAGCGGAAGTTGGTAGGCCACCCGCCCGGCCGGCTCTTATTGCAAGTGATGGCCATTTGTTCCCCACAAAAATCTACAAAATATAAAAAGCCTTTTTGATGATCTATCTTAAATAATATGCTTATTTTTGATAAGTATATGATTACCAAAGGTGTGGATATGCAGATTATTTTCAACAGGCGGATTGGAAATCACTTTCGATGAGATTGTAAGCCTGGCTAAAAATGTAAATTCCAGGATTGTACGCACACCAATGAGATCGGTTGTTCAGTTCTTGAAGCCGTTGAAAAAGGTGAAATTAACAAAGCTTCCTATCAAAATTATATGAAAATGGAAAAGGAGAAAGCGCATTTTGAATCAACAGTTGCAGAGAGGCGACAGAAAGATAAAAAATTCGGGAAATTTGTAAAGAATTATAAAAAGGGGATTCTCATTTTGGTTTTGATCCTGGGATCGGGACTTTTGGCGCCGGCTCAAAACATTACCATTCAGGGAAATAAATTTTACGTGAATGCCGATAAGCCTATTTGGCTCAACGGTGTAAACACCCCGTGGCACAGATGGAACGATTTCGGAGGAAGTTTCGATCGGAACTGGTGGAACAACCATTTTCAAACCTTGAAGGGCTACGGCATCAATTGCTCCCGAATTTGGTTTAGTTGTGACGGTAACGGAGCCGTAAAAACAGATTCGTCGGGTGTTACCGGCTTATCCGCTACCTTTTTTAAAGATTGTGATTCACTTTTTGCCGTTGCCAAAAGAAATGGAATATATATTGACGCGACAATGATCTCATTTGATCATTGCAAGGATGCCAATAAGAATTTCAGGAACTGGCGCAATATCATCACCAATCAGGCGGCATCGCAAACTTTTATAACCAATTATTTGGTTCCATTTCTAAAGCGTTATAAAACCAATCCCTATTTATTTGCCATTGATTTATGCAACGAGCCGGAATGGATAGCGGAGAACAGGGAAGAAGGTCGACTTCCGGTAAGTAATTTGCAACGTTTTTTCGCTATGTGTGCCGTGGCTGTGCATAACAACAGCAATGTCCCGGTAACAATTGGCTCCGCATGCATCAAATGGAACAGCGATAATGCAGGTTGCGTCGGCAACTATTGGAAAAACTCCGCGTTACAAGCCGCCTTCAATGATCCAAAGGCTTACCTCGACTTTTATTGCATTCATTATTATGGCTGGGTGCATAAGTACTATAAATCGCCTTTCGAAAAATCCCCGGCAGATTATGGCATCAACGACCGGCCTGTCATCATTGAAGAATCTCCGGGCAAAGATGCGGGGTTGACCGAAATTCCAATGACCCTGACTCAGTCGTATGAAAGTGCACTCGAAAAAGGTTACCAGGGAAATTTGCCATGGACATCCAATGGAGTAGATGGGAATGGTGATATCACAACGATAGGACCTGCTACCCTTTCATTCAAAAACAGACATCCCGAACTGATATATCCATTTTAAACTACTGCTGTGGTATAAATTGTTTCGGATGAGCCGTTTTTTGCTATTTTTGAGAACCTATCATATTCTCAATGACTTTATCGCGAATAAAATATTCTGCCGTTTTTTTGTGTTTACTGATGTTTTGGCCATCCGGATCAAAAGCTGAAACTCAAGACCTTCCCTTCAGGCGGATATCGCCTGCCGGAGGTTTTACACTGTCGCCTGTACTTGAAATTGCAGAGGATCGGCAAGGCTTTATCTGGTTTAGTACCCGGGAGAAGCTATATCAGTACAATTCGCAGGATTTTATCAGTTTCGAACCCAAATACCAAACAGGAGTTTCCCATACCAGCAACTTCATAACCAGTCTGCTCATCGACCGGTCGAACGCTATATGGCTTGGCACAAACGTCGGGGTCTATTGTTTCAACAAGAATTCGTGGCAAATTGAAGCGGTAAAGCTGGTCGACAAGGAGGTCCCCGACAAATTGCTCTTCCCAACAAGCATGAAACAAAACAACAGAGGGGAAATATGGATGGTTGAGAGTGGCTATTTGGCCCTTTTAGACTCTGCCTCAAGAGAGATGAAATATGTTGTTGTGAACAATTTACGGCTTCAAGCGAATGCATTTTGTTTTGACGATCAGGATAACATCTATGCCGCTAATAATTCGGGCGAGTTGTATTCAATCAATACACGGACTTTTACCGTTACCAAATTTGCTGTTGACATATCGCCTGCCAAGTTGTTTGGCATATTCTTGATAAATAATATGATATGGGTTTCAATGGATGGGTTTGGACTTCAAAGGTACTCCTAGGATGGGAAATTGATAGATAGTTATTTTACGAAAAACGACAAAAATGGTGATTCCTTTTCCAACAGGATCAGGGATATTGTGCAAACCACCGACGGGAAAATTTGGATTGCAACTTACAAAGGATTGGTAGAGTGGCAGGAAGGGAAATTCAACCAATATGTCTCAGATTTTGACAACTCCTTTTCACTGCCGGATAACTCAATTACCTCCCTGATGGAAGATCGGCAGAAGGGACTCTGGATAGGTACCTGGAGGGGAGGGGTAGGATATCTTAATAATTTTGCCAACACTTTTGAAACATATCTGCATTCACCACACGAAAATTCGGTTAGCGGGGACTTGATCAACGCGATTGCGGAGGATGCTGATGGCTCCATTTGGATTGCAACAGATGGTCAGGGGGTTGATCTTTTTGATGAACGGGGAAAAGTATTCAGGCACATCGAATTGAAAGATGCGAAAGGTGCAGCAGTATCCACCATTAAATGTATTTTGAAGAACAGGAGTGGCGATATTTGGATAGGTACTTACGGCGAAGGGATTTTCAGAAAGAAACAGGGAGAGAAAGCTTTTAAGCCACTTTCGCTTGAAGGCAAAAATGTATATGATTTGGTTGAGGATGATAATGGAATATGGATTGCTACCTACGGATTTGGATTGTACTTCTTTCGTTATTCAGATCAGTCGCTGAATCAATTTGCACTACAGGGGAACAATGGCACCTCTACGATTTCCAATAACCTCAGAAAATTATTTGTTGACAACAGAAAAAATCTTTGGGTTTTGTCTACCAGCGGACTGTCTGTAAAATCTTATGGTAAAAGCAGTTTTGAGCCACTTTTTCTAGACACTGATTCCGGAAAGGGAGCACCACAGGTCTATACCATTTCAGGCAGTCAGGATGGTTTGATCTGGCTGGGTACTGATCAGGGTCTATTTTCGGTTGACAAGACAAATTCCATCAAACATTTTCCCATTGTTTTCAACGGGAAGCAGGTTTCTGTTTATGGAATTGTCTTCTCGGGAAAAGAGACTGCGTGGATCAGCTCCAATTATGGAATTTTCTCTTACAACATTGTCAACGGAAAATTAATGAACTATGGAATAGCTGACGGCCTCCATGGTAATTTATTCCAGGCAGGGGCGTTGTGTCAGACCTCGACGGGGAAGATATATTTTGGAAGTACCACAGGTATGGTTTCATTCAGTCCGACATGCATTCAAGCCAATCCCTACAAACCCAAAGTTTATTTCTCCCGAATTTTTATCAACCACAAAGAGATACTACCCGGAGAGGAAAATTCTCCCTTTAGTAAGCCTCTTTATGAGACCAGTAAGATCAGGATGGAGCCGCGACAGAATTCTTTCAGTATTGAATTTGTCGCCCAAAACTATCTGAATCCTCAAAAAAACCAGTTTCGTTACCGGCTCAAAGGCTTTGAGCCAAATTGGGTGGATGCCGGATCCCAAAATAAGGCTACCTACACCAATATTTCACCTGGAGAGTATGTTTTTGAAGTGGTGGCCTGTAACAATGATATGGTTTGGAACATGGAACCGGCAAAATTGAGCATAGTTATCCCCAGACCGTTGCTCTTGAGCAGGCTGGCAATGGTGATCTACTTGTTGTTGGTTATTGGCATTGGTATCCTGGTGCGATGGATCAGTGTCTATCGTACTAATCTTGAGCATCAGATTGAAATTGAGAGACTTAAAAGACTTGAAGAGGAAAAATTGCATCTGAACAAGCTGAATTTTTTTACAAATATCTCCCATGAGCTTCGTACTCCACTTACCTTAATTGCAGGTCCGGTTGAGGCGCTGATTAAATCACCCGGACTCAACCAGAATGATTTCAATCAATTGTCTTTGATCAAACGAAATACAGGAAGATTGCTAAAGCTGATCAATCAACTATTGGAATTCAGACAGATAGAGGAGAATAGAACGAAGCTGAATGTAGTTAAAAGTGATCTGGTTACCTTTGTTCATGAAATATTTGACTATTTTACCGATGTAGCCAGGCAGAAAAACATCAACTACGTTTTTGGGTCAATGAAGGAGCATATTGAACTTTCTTTTGATCCGGAGAAGATTGACAAGGCAATTTTTAACCTGCTGTCGAATGCCTTTAAGTATACTCCTGATAATGGGACAATTGAAGTAGAGATTTCCTTGGGTCAAAAAAGCGGAACAGCCCAAGTCTCGCCCAATAGGGCAATAATGGGAGATTTGAAATCCAAAGAGTATATTCAGGTTTCTGTAAAAGACAATGGACCCGGAATTGAGCAATCATCGATCGAAAAAGTGTTTGATCGTTTTTACCGGATTGAAAACAGGGATAATCCACACAGTGGTACCGGAATAGGCCTTCATCTGACCAAACATTTGATTTTACTTCATGGAGGCGAAATTGAACTCGAATCGGAGAAGGGGAAAGGGTCTGTTTTTTGCGTCAGACTGCCATATGCAGAAGATTTGATACATGAAAATGACATGGAGGATGCAATCCCTCAACCGGTACACCCTTACCATGAGCGTAACTTAAATATGGAGGAAAGTGATGATGGCGTGCGTTTTACAGAGAACTGGAACCATCCGGTTAAGAACCATCCAAAACCGGATAAACTGGTACTTGTAGTGGAAGACCACCGTGATTTGAGCAAATTTATCAGTCAAATACTGGAGGATGAATACAGGGTCATTCTGGCTTTCAATGGGAAAGAGGGATTTGAAAAGGCGCAGGTATATCTTCCTGACCTGATTATTTCTGATATCATGATGCCCGGGAAAACCGGAATTGAGTTGGTTTCCGAATTAAAAAGCAGTCTCAAAACCAGTCATATTCCAATCATTTTGCTGACTGCCCTTACTTCAGTGGAAAATAAAATAGAAGGATTTTCTTCTGGGGCTGACGATTTCATCGAGAAGCCATTTAACAGTGAAATGCTGAAGGCGCGAATTAAAAATATTTTTAGCAGCCGGGTTGCTTTGCAGGAGTATTATGCAAGGAAGATTTCCCTGGGTTTTGAAAATGAGATACCCGAAACCCCCGACCAAAAGATGATGGCCAAAGCGATTCGTTTTGTTGAGAAAAACCTGACGGACGAGAAAATGGACATAGAACTGTTGTCGGGTCATTTGAACCTCAGTCAGAGCACGCTGTACCGTAAACTCAAAGCATTGACCGGCAAGTCAGCAAATGATTTTATCCGGACCATTCGTCTGGAATATGCAGCCAGACTGCTCAAAGAGGGAGGAAATAATATTGAAGAGATCAGTACCTTATCAGGTTTTAATTCCCATTCCTATTTTACCAGGTCTTTCAAGGAGCATTTTGGCGTGACCCCGAGTGAATTCATGTCGATGAATTAGTGTTGAGTTTTGGCGCAGGGCCATTTACAGCGTTTTCAAATTCAGCGTGACCGTTTTTCCTGCTTCTCCTCCTTTGGGCAAACTGACCAGTATCATTGATTTCCCCTGTTCCATTTTCAAACTGATGACCGAATCTTTTGTTTCATATTTTACATCCAGCGTCAGTTTGATTTGATCCAGTTTTTGGGTCGGATCGGAGAGGGAAATTTTCAAGGCTCCTTTCTCCTTTTTCATCATGACGATGCAGGGTTTGTCTACTTCAATACCGCTCGGAAGCCTTATTTTTCCTGCTTTGTAGAATATTGCACCACCAAGAGTGCCATCAGGTGTTGTCACTGCCTGCAGGGTTGTGTCATTTTTCTGGATGGTAAAGCCTGGACTCTTTTCCATTTGGCTCAGGATTGCTTTGGTAGCAGCCGGGACGAGACAGTAAGCATATTTTTGGTTATCAGATTTTGTGCCATGATCGAACCATAACTTGAAGATACTTGCCAGAATTGACTCATTTTTATACATGAGCGCTACCTGGTTCCACGATCCGGTTACGGTAGCTGTTTCCAGTTTCAGGTTTCCACCTTCCGGAAAGAAATAACCCGTATTGTCGTGCAGAATCCACTTTGGATGAATGGTTACAGAGGATTCGGCCGGTAACGTTATTTCGGATTTTTCTTTCACAACGACCTCTCCTTTCAGAAAAGTTTGGTTGACGGTGGTGGCTAAGTTATAGGT
Source organism: Prolixibacter sp. (assembly GCA_037440345.1). Classification (GTDB taxonomy): domain Bacteria; phylum Bacteroidota; class Bacteroidia; order Bacteroidales; family Prolixibacteraceae; genus CAINVV01. The sequence goes on along the minus strand of JBBIUJ010000189.1, from coordinate 1,557 downwards.
TTCAGTTGTGGTAATCCCTGCACCCAAACAAACCACCAGCCCGTTGAAGTTGAACCACGATTTTTTGGCCGTAATCCCGTTTCTGATGTAATGCATCACAGCAATGCCGTTCATGCCATCGGAAACCCCTCCCACAAAATTGCTCTTTATCCGGTAACCACTTGCTGTAAGAACTGGTAAATCTTTATCATCCTGCAGCGTAGTAGTCCCCGGGATTTTCTTCCAATCCCAATATGGGAATATGTTTTCGTATTCTTTGCCCGATTGGTAGAGATACGTGGCGCCGTCACCCAGATAGTAACCACGGATATTTTCCGAATTGCACGATTCCGCACCAATGACCCTTTCGGAGCACATCTTGACAGAAAAATAGTACCCTGGATTGCGCTGTATCTGGAAATCGGAGTTCCAGAAATGTCTGTTTCCCGTCAGGCTATTGTATTGATTTGCTTTTTTATAGAGCTCCGCATAAGCCGGATCCAATGTCTCCATTTGTTGAAGGAAGCCGGAAAGGCTTCTGGCCTTATTCAACTGTGCGTCGACAAAAAGCTGACGACCGCAGGCGCTGACATCCATTTGGTTCTTCCACACGATCCACTGCTGCCCTTCGATCAGGTAGTCGCGAAGGATGGCCATCTTACGCTCATCGAAACTAAATGGTGTATTTCGCAGGATTTTGATCCAGGTTATCATGTCTCCCACATAAGCCAAACCGTAGTTGCCAAACTGAATCTGTGGCCCGTGCTGGTGGAAAGAACCATCGGGCTGAATGCCCTCCTCCAAACTAACTTTAAGCTCTTCCTGAATCGATGCGGAGGCTTTTCGAATGGTTTCGATATCACGTAAAAGCAGTGATTTCAGGATGACATTACCCGACAACCAAACTTTGTTCTGGCCGGTCATCCCTATTTTTGCGCGATCCAGAATTTTGATCCCAAGTGCCATCTGCTCTTTGGAGAGTTCGTTTTCCAACAGGATCATGGTGGGAGCCAACGACATAGGCACACCGATTTGGGGGTACCACCAGTTTGGGCACTGAAAATCGTTTTTTAGCCAATAATTGAGGGCCAGGTGAATCTTTGCCAATAGTGCAGCATCATGGTAATAAGGCGAACCTGGTCTCTGCCAGGCTTTGGCAAGTGTCTGCAACTTGCTGAGATGACCTGCAGGGTGCCAGTTACCCCGCTGTTTGCTGGCATAATCGATGTCGGGCCAGGCACCCTGGTCGTCGAGCTGTTCCGATATTTTTTTAATGTTGTCGTTATCCGATGAGCCTTTCAGAATATCGGTCCGGATGTTCTCATGCAATTGCTTCAATTCTGAGGGATATTCAGCGCTTTGCTGTGCTTTGCCCAACAAGGCACAGGCAGCAAACAGTAAAATTGCCAGTATTGTCTTGAGTGTATACATATTGAATATTTATTTTCCAATTTATAATTACGGAGATTAAGATATCGCAACTACGTTGCTTTGAATGCGATGTAAAGCATTTTTCTACAAAGATATCGCAACTATGTTGCTCTGATGAACACATTTATCTACAGAGATATTGCAACA
>JBBIUJ010000188.1:0-8217 GCA_037440345.1 Prolixibacter sp. | reverse complement strand
TCTTCCGATCTGTTTTACTGCATCAGAGATAAGAATATCGGCATTGATGGCCGATGGTAAACCGCAAGGGGAGACGCCCAGGAAGGAAGAGAAAATGATGAGCGCAGAAGTTTGCGCCCATTTGGTGGTGAACGCCATTGAAAAGAGAAAAAGATCACTGGTTTTAACGTTTAAAGAGGGAAAGCTTTCCGTGTTTTTGGGGAAATTCTTTCCCAAGTTACTTGATCGGCTGACCTTTGCACATATGGCCAAAGAACATGATTCACCGCTTAGCAGGAAACATTTGACCTAGACTCCCCGTTATGGTCCTCCCGACTAAATACCGATTGTTTGAAGGTAAATTAAGAATGCGACTGCTACAACAATGACTCCCAATCCAATGATCCTGTTTGCCCAATAGAGCGTATTGATGGTAAATTTGTGCCTGAAAAGATTGGCAAGGCCGGTAATGATGAACCACCAAAGCGATCCACCTATGAAAATCCCTCCGATGGTAAGCAATGCCTGCAACGGCTGTGAAAATTGCAAAACAATACTATATCCGGTGAAAATAGCTATGAAAACAAAGACTGACAATGGATTGGACAATGTTACAAGAAAGGTTGTCAGGAAATCCTGCAGATGCGAAGAGCCTCTTCGTTTGTAGTCCTGAATCTGCTTCGTAGGATTAGACCTGAAAATATAGATGCCCAGGAGGATTAATACAAAGAATCCAACCAATTTAAAGTAAAGTTCGTAGGTTCGGATGAATTCGATAATGATGGAAAGGCTAAATCCGGCTATGCATGCATAAAATGTATCCGCTGCAGCGATTCCAATCCCTGAAAATATTCCTGATTTCCAATTCCTGTTTACGGTACGCTGAATACACAAAATTCCAAGCGGCCCCAACGGGATGGAAACTGAAAGCCCGGTAATAACACCTTTCCAAAGTAAATTCAAATCCATATATGCAAAAATAGAGGATTTTCTTATTTATACATGCTTTCTGGAAAATACTGCAAGTTTTACTGAGATAATTGGTTATTTTTAGGCGGTTTACATTGACCTGAAATACTGCATTATTGGTGATAAACTTAAAATAATTGAAGGTGAAAAAAAATATTTATTTGATTCTTTTCTTTATGATAGCCAGTCATTATTCTCAATCACAAACTGTTGTGAAACTTTGGCCTGAAGGAACCCCTGGTCCGGTCGTCTCTCCAAAGCCTGAAGAGACTTTCGAGGGCAGAAGGGTTCGTTATGTATCTGAACCAAATTTGACCATTTATCTTCCTGCTAAGGAACAAAATACCGGAGTTGCAGTAATCATATGCCCGGGGGGGGGCTACGGCATGGAAGCAATGGACCACGAAGGTTATGATGTAGCCGACTTTCTTCAAAAACATGGAATAGCCGGAATCGTTTTGAAATACAGGCTACCCTATGGTCATTCTGAAATACCGCTTCAGGATGCCCAGCAGGCCATGAGGTTGGTCAGGTTACACGCCGAAGAGTGGTCTGTGGACCCTTCGAAAATTGGAATCGCAGGCTTTTCGGCGGGTGGACATTTGGCATCTACTCTTTCAACTCACTTTGACACAGGCGATAAGGAATCGAATACGCCGATTGGCAGATTAAGTTGCCGTCCGGATTTTTCTGTCCTCCTTTATCCTGTAGTCACCTTTAAAGAGGAGTGGGGCCACATGGGATCAAGGGAAAATTTGATTGGTAAAACCAATGACTGGAAGATAATTGAAAAATTTTGCAATGAATTGCAAGTGACCAAACAAACGCCTCCTGCTTTTATCGCACTTGCTGATGATGACGCAGGGGTTAAGCCGCGAAACAGCATTGAGTATTATATGGCGCTAAAAAGAGAGGGAGTACAAGCCGAACTGCATATTTTTAAGGAGGGCGGACATGGATTCGGAATGCATAAAACAGGAAAAGCGCACGACCAATGGCCATTGATGTTGGTCGAATGGATGAAAGCCATGAAATACATCAGATAATGACCAAGGAGACCAATCATGGATTTGTTTGTTGCCCCCAATGTGGTTCATCGTCCTTTCTTTCCAGGGATAAAGGCAGGTCATTCAGGTGCGAAGAGTGCCTGTTTCATTATTTCATCAACAGTTCGGCGGCAGTTGCTTGCCTGATAATCAATGCTTCAGGAGAACTTCTGCTAACCCGGCGCGCATTTGAACCCAATAAGGGGATGCTTGACCTGCCGGGAGGTTTTGTTGAGCCGATGGAATCAGCGGAAGAGGCGGTAATCAGGGAAATCAAGGAGGAATTGAACCTCCGGGTTACCAAAATGAGCTATTTGGTCTCATACCCGAACTTATATCCCTATTCCAATTTTGTGGTACCAACCACCGATTTAGCATATTTGTGCGAAGTGGAGGGATTCGATTCCTTAAGAGCTGAGGATGATGTGGCTTCTATTGAATTCATCAAACCCGGGAAGGTTGATCCAAAAGCTTTGTGCGCCAATAGTATGTGCCAAATTATTCAGTTTTACCTCAAAAAAGTAAATCCAGATTAAATCAGTTATGACGATGAAAATTGCCGAGCGAATTTCCGGTTTAAGGGAATTGATGAAAAAATATCAGATTGATGCCTACCTGATCACGGGCACCGATCCCCATTTGAGCGAATATATCCCTACAAGGTGGGAAACACGCGCGTGGATCAGTGGTTTTACCGGTTCTTATGGGAAAGTAGTGGTTACGCTCAATGACGTTTTTCTTTGGACTGATACCCGCTATTTTCTTCAGGCAGCCAAAGAGCTATATGGTTCGGGTATCCAACTAATGAAGGATAGGGTACCGGATGCAGTCTCCCTAGAGGAATGGGCGCTAAAGAATCTGAAACCCGGAAACAAATTCGCCTTTGACGGATCAACCATCTCTACTTCCGAGGCAACACAACTGACATCCAAATTGGCTGCGAATGGCATCCTTATTGGTATTGACCAGGATCTGGTTGATTTGATTTGGCAAGATCGGCCAGTTCAATCTGAATCCTCCGCTTATGAATTTCCTCTAGATTTTGCAGGAAAATCCAGGGCTGAGAAGTTTGATATGGTTCGAAAAGCACTTGTATCGAAAAATCTTGATTCTATTGTTATCACTTTACTCGATGATATAGCTTGGATCTTTAATTTGCGAGGTACAGAAATAGCATATACCCCTTTGGTTTCGGCATACGGATATTTGGATCAACATAACGCATGGTTGTTCATCAATCCCGACAGCTTAACGACGGATTTCAGAAATGTTCTTGAAGAAGATGGAGTAATAATCAAACCATACGATGGATTTTATCCGTTTATCTCGCGAATAGCCAACAAACGGATCCAAATCGATCCAATTCGCGCAAATTTTAAGATTACCAGGTCACTTTCCGATCACAATGAAATAGACTCTTCTGTGGCTTTAGTCACTAAATTAAAAGCAGTTAAGGATCACAGTGAGATTGAAAATATCAGGAATGCGCATGTAAAAGATGGTACAGCCATGGTTTATTCGCTATTCTGGCTGAATCAAGTGATTGGAAAAGAAGATATTACTGAAGTTTCAGTTGGCAAAAAACTGAATGAATTCAGAATGAAGCAATCTTTGTACATGGGGGAGAGTTTTCATCCGATTGTAGGGTTTGGATCTCACGGAGCCATTGTTCATTATCATGCAACTGATCAGACCAGCGTTAACATATTTCCCAATAATTTACTTCTTATTGATTCTGGAGGTCAATATTTGGATGGAACTACAGACATCACCCGGACAATTAGCATTGGAAAGCCTACTACAAAGCAGCAGGAAGACTTCACCAGTTGTCTGAAGGCACACATTGCCCTGGCGACTGTCCACTTTCCGGTCGGTACCAAGGGCTATTCGCTGGACGCAATTACTCGTAAGCCATTGTGGAATAGAGGAATAAATTATGGACATGGAACCGGTCATGGAATAGGCTATTTTTTGTCTGTCCACGAAGGACCAATGAGTATTCGTGCTGAATTTAACAATGAACCCATCGCCGAAGGTCATCTTTTATCGAATGAACCAGGTATTTACAGGGAGGGAGAATATGGAATCAGGACTGAGAATGTTATTTACTGTAAAAGATCACCTTTCTCTGAATTTGGGGATTTCCTCTGTTTCGAAACCGTTTCAATGTGTCCTATTGACAGACAACTTATTGTGATTGAAATGCTTAGTTCAACCGAGTTAAATTGGATAAACCATTACCATGAAACTGTTTTTCAGAAATTGTCACCTCACATTTGCGAGGATGAGGTACTGGAATGGTTAAAAATTCAATGTGCGCCCATCCATTTACCCGATTAAAGAATGACAAATTGAAATCCTTTCTGCGATTGCTTGCCGGATATATTCTGGCTTTGATATTATTGGCTCCTCATGATGCCTCCGGACAATATTTCGTTGCCGGTCAGGATCCCGCTTCAATTAAGTGGAAACAAATCCAAACAGACCATTTTCAGATTGTGTATCCATCAGATTATGAACCAGAAGGTCAAAGAGTGGCCCATATCTTTGAAAAGGTTTACAACTACTCCGGAGAAACACTCAATAACCAGCCCAGAAAAATCACGATTATACTTCATGCTAAGTCGATGAAATCCAATGGATTTGTAGCATGGTCTCCTTCAAGGATCGAACTGTTCCCAACACCAAGTCAGGAGACTTATGCACAGGATTGGGTTGAACAACTTGCCATTCATGAATTAAGACATCATGTTCAAATCGATAAAATTGAATCAGAACTTCCTGCCATTTTCAAAATTTTATTGGGAGAACAAGCTGCATCTATTGTTATTGGAGCCTATTTGCCTTTCTGGTTTTTGGAGGGAGACGCAGTTGTTACTGAGACGGCATTGAGTTCGGTCGGTCGGGGCAGGATGCCATCTTTTACCATGGAGTTAAAAGCACAGGCCGATGAAAAAGGTATTTACAGTTTCGACAAGGCTTATCTCGGATCCTTCAAGGATTATATTCCTGATTATTATCAGATTGGATATCAGATGGTTTCAAATATCCGAAATCAAAATGGGGGAGAGGTTTGGGGAAAAGTACTACACCACATTGCCAGAAATCCGCTGGGACTGAATTCGTTATCGAAGGGTTTGAAAATGGCTACCGGGAAAAATCAGGATGAACACTACCGGGAGATCATGAACAACCTGAAGAACACGAATCCATTTAATCTGGGTAATCAGGAAGATACAATACTTTCAGGCAGGAGAATGGTTGGAGCTTCCAACGAATACATCAGTTATCAGTATCCCCATTTTTTGAATGATTCTTCGTTTGTGGCGCTAAAAACTTCATTGGGGCATATTCAGGAGCTGGTATTGGTCGATAAAAACCAAAGCGAAAGAAAACTGTTTACACCCGGTTTTATTCTGGATGAATCGATGAGTGTTTCAAATGGTAAAATCATATGGATCGAATCACTGCCGGATTTACGCTGGACACACCGCGACAAATCACTGCTCCGCATCCTTGACATTCAAAGCGGAACACTGGTTGAGAAAGTTTTCGCCGATAAGTTATTTGCCCCGGAGCTATCTCCGGATGGAAAATGGATTTCAGTGGTAAAGCTCGATAACCTAAACCATTCCTCCATCGCCTTACTTAATGCAGATAACTATCTGGTTAAAAAGGTATTTATGGCTGATGAGAACCATTATTTCATAACACCTAACTGGTCAGCAAATGGCAATTCCATATACGCCATTGACCTTGGCAAGAAGGGCAAATCTATCGTTCAGATCAATTTGGCAAATGGGAAAATAACCAATATCGTCGATCCAACATTCGGAGAAATTAGAAAACCTGTTCAGTGGAACAATTACCTTCTCTATTCGGCCAATCAATCTGGAAAATTTGAAGGATTTGCCATTGATCTTAACACGAACAAGCGTTTCCTGATTGTCACGGCCAAATATGGAATCAAAGACCTTCAGTGTTCTGACAATAACAATACCCTGATTTTTTCAGATTATTCGGCAAATGGCTTTAAAATAGCTACTAAAGAGGTTAAAAAGGGTAATTGGAAAGAAATTGATAAAGAGTCCTGGTTTCAGGATACTTTGTCCAACAAATTGACAGCCCAGGAAAAGGGGACTATCGATTTCGCAAAACAAGACACCGCCCGCTATAAAAGCATAAAGTATGCGAAATACTTAAATCTCCTCAATATTCACAGCTGGTCTCCGGTTTACGTTAATCCAGATGAATCATCTGTAAATATCGGGTTTTCTGTTATTTCACAAAACAAACTTACCACAGCCATCACACAATTTGGTTACAAATACTCATCGGTCAAGCAAGCAGGGAAATGGGTTGGTAAGTTCGAATATTCGGGTTGGTATCCAATTTTTAGGATTTATGGCGATTTTGGCCCGGAAAGTTCAAAATATTACCAGATAAATAAGCGTTTTAATACAAAAAATGTATTGCTTAGTCAGGATACAGTTGCAGTTCCCTATACACAAAAGGTATTGAATACACACTTCGATGCACTCATTCCATTTAATTTTTCACGTGGCAAAATGTACCGAATGGTTGAGCCTGAAGTGCAGATCGGCTATTCGCATCACTGGCAGGATCCGTCCACCCCGGCAATGATCTTTAGAGGAAGCTATATTCCATTTAGCTACAGACTTTATTTACACAACATTATGCAGCAGAGTACCCGGGATATACAGGCAAGATGGGGGCAAATTGTTGATATGCAGTTCAGACATACACCAATTGGAGACCGGAAACTCGGAAATATCGTATCTGCAGAGGGAACTTTCTATTTTCCCGGATTTTTGCGCAATCAGGGAATCCGAATTTATACGGGATACCAGATAAAAAAATCGACAAACTCCTATTTCAATGATTTGATCAATTATCCCAGGGGATATACAAATGTTGATAACAATGAACTTACCACCTTAAGAAGCGATTATGTACTTCCATTGTTCTCTCCCGACTGGCATATATGGCATCTTTATTACCTGAAACGGGTAACGATGCGGCTATTTTATGATTATGCGCGAATTTCTATTCCTATTCATCAGACTACCAATACAATAATTAAGTCACTAAGCTCGAGTGGTGCTGAATTGGTGACAGAGTGTCATTTTCTGCGATTCATTGCACCATTCAAAATTGGTATCAGGGAATCCTATTTAATTGAATCAGGACAGTTCGCCTCAGAATTCCTTCTTTCAGTCAACTTTAAAGGAATGTAGTTTTTATTGAATTCTCACAGGCTTTCTACCGCCCCAAGAACAAATTATTGGAAAAATGAAATCCCAACAAACAAAAATGACTTTTGTAACGGTCTGAGTAGTTAAAATTTGTTCTCAAAATAGTGTGCAAATTATCAATTTAGTGTAGTCAATTTCAGTCAATTGCAACATTTAATAAAACTAAAGGATTACAATATTTATTAACATTTGGAAACAAATGGAAAGAAATTGAGAATTATACCTTATTTTGAGTTTATAACACCATAATAATCAGTAATATAATTAATCTAATCAAACAATTAATTCAGATTTGGGATTTACCTTGAATTCGTCCGGTCAAAAATACTAGTTACATATGTACTACAGATGCAATTTTTGAGTACAACAAATGTAAACAATGTTTTGTTGCATATTGTAATCGCAATTGTTACATTTGTGCAAAAGTAGCATTGTTATGAAAGATAGAATTGTTCAATTTCTGATTTCCGAGAAGATATCACCTGCCGAATTTGCAGATAAGATTGGTGTTCAAAGGTCAAGTATGTCCCATATTTTAAATGGCCGAAATTATCCTAGCGCCGCTTTTATTCAAAAGATGCTTCAGGTCTATCCAAACCTTAATTCGCGCTGGTTGCTGATAGGGGATGGGGAAATGAATTTAGAGAATACCGTCTCATCACGTTCTCTCTTTTCATCCAATTCTGAACCTACGCAAAGCAGGGCATCAGAACCTCTGGAACCACAGAAAGAGGAGACTCAGAATCTCACCATTGAAACAATGGAACCAGGCCTACTTGGAAACATAGCGTCAGATTCAGAAGCCGACAATCATTCTGCGGTTCCTGATGGAGAGATAAAAAAAACCATTGTAGAATCAGCTAGTGTAAATCATCTGCAACCTCCGGTGGGATCAAATAGGGACCAAATCATAAATCAGCCGACAACAATTCAGGATGTTACCGTTC
>JBBIUJ010000187.1:0-8227 GCA_037440345.1 Prolixibacter sp. | reverse complement strand
CGGGAGACGCTTCCGGTAACATATCATTGGTAGGCCAACTTTCGAATGAAGAGCTTTTCGGTCTGGTAAAAGCTGAATCCACCATGGCCATTGGGCTGCCGACCGATAGACCACCGCTCAATGAACCACGCGCGCTCTGGAATGTGGTCCAAAAAACTCCAATATGGTTATTGGTTACCTATTTGGCATCCGTGTTAATCGTTTGGGGATTTATCGTTGTCGTACTCCTGAAACTCAGGACAATTTCAAAACTTGGAGAGTGATTTACATTCGATGAAAAAGAGCAATATACAAACCGAAATAGACGCTTCCTTCTTATACCAAAAATTGGCTGAGCACGAGGCAGACGAGACAATTGCTAAGGTGTTTCTAAAAATGAGCCTGATTGAAAAAGGTCATGCGGAGGCTTTTGCAAAAAAGGTGAACATCGGTTTGGACAACTTAATGCGACCTTCATGGAGAGCTCTAACAATACACTTGATCGGCAAGATATTCGGGTACGATTATGTATTGGGAGCCTTGATGGATACAGAAAAAAGTCTCTCTAATGCAATTGTTTCTGTTAAGAAGAAGAACAACCAGGAAATTACCGGCTCTGAAACCAATCATGTCAAAATTCTGCGGGCGTTAATTGATAAGGAGGAAAATGTTACTGGTACACAGTTGGCGAAATTCGAGACCAGGCACCGTTCAGTTGGTGGGAATGCCATACGGGCAGCGGTATTGGGAGGAAATGACGGTTTGGTTTCCAATTTTAGTTTGGTGATGGGAATTGCCGGCGCAACATCAGGACAGGCAGGTGTTTTATTGGCCGGACTTGCCGGATTATTGGCGGGGGCCTTGTCCATGTCGTTGGGCGAATGGATCTCCGTGAAGAGTTCCCAGGAGTTGTATGAAAACCAGATGCAACTGGAGATGGACGAACTGGAGACAAATCCCGAAGGTGAAAGGGAGGAAATGGCTTTAATTTATATTGCCAAAGGAATACCTGAAGCCCAGGCAAATGAGATGGCCACCGAAATAATGAAGGACAAAAATCACGCCCATAAATTTTTAGTGAAGGAAGAGTTGGGAATCAATGAAGAAGAGTTGAAGGGTTCAGCTATCGAAGCGGCAGTTTATTCCTTTATCCTGTTCGCGATCGGTGCAATTATTCCGGTAATCCCATTTATGTTTACAAGCGGAATGAAAGCAATCTTGCTGAGTGTTGGCCTTAGTGCGGCCGGACTGTTCCTGATTGGCGCGGCCATCACCCTGTTTACAGGTAAGAATGTCTGGTATTCAGGTTTCAGACAGGTAATTTTTGGTTTACTCGCAGCAGCAATAACATTCGGTATTGGCAGAATAATTGGCGTTTCAATCGCTGGTTAAAATTCAGTCCGGAACTACCGGTAAGAAGTTGTAGATTTTGGTTATATGAATGAGATTGCCAAGTAACATTTTGTTGGTTGATCTCAATATCAGTCCACAACCCAATCCCAACTATCCATTGTCAACTATCCATTGTCAACTATCCATTGTCAACTATCCATTGTCAACTGTCCATTGTCAATTGTCCATTGTCAATTGTCCATTGTCAATTGTCCATTTTCCATTGTCCATTCCCTAACCGGTTTTCGTCAGGCTCTTGATGACCTTAAATTCCGATAGAAATTCGCTGGCTATTACCCTGAGAACAGTATAAGCAGGGATGCCCAAAATCATTCCCGGGATTCCGGCAAGGCTACCGGCGATCATGGTAACAAAGAATATTTCGAGCGGGTGGGCCTGGACGCTGTTAGAGTAAATAATGGTTTGAAATATCATGTTGTCGATAAACTGGACCACCATAACAACTACAACAATCAAAGCCATCAAGGGCAAAGTGACATCCATAAAGCTTGCATTCAGGTTGTTGGCAACCGCTACCACCAGCCCAAACAATGCTCCTATCCAGGGGCCAATATAGGGAATTACGTTGATCAGCCCGGCAAAGACACCCACCACAACCGCATGGGAAAAGCCCATGCCGATGATACTAAAACCGATCGTGGAGATGGTCATTATGCCAAGCATCTGAAGCAGCATCCCAATCAGGTACCTTTTTAACAGGATGCTTACCGACTCGAGTACTTTGGCTACCCTTTCCTCGAATTTAACCGGGGCAAGGAGCATGATCCACTGGCCAAACAAGCCCTCTTCCTGCAAGAAAAAGAATAGGATGAACGAGACGGAAAAAAACATCAGGAACAGGTTTCCGATAACGGTTGCAATGGATCCAAAGATCGAGCTGACCTGACCGAAGTTAATCAGACTGGAGAATTGGGTTTTGAGATAGGATTCCAGGCTGTTGTTGTGGGTAATGCTGGTGACCAGGGAGGGATATTTGGCTTGAAGTTGCTCATACGCGCTATTTAAATAGTTCACAACATCGTGAATGTTGATGGAGGAAAGCTGATTAACTTCGGAAGCAATCATCGGTATGAGAAAACTGAAAAAGGCGATGGCCCCCAGCCAAAGTGTGAGAATGGTAAGGAATGCTGCTGCACTCTTCCCAATTCTGAATCTTTTGTAGTGAATGCGTTGAAATTTCTTTGCGAGCGGACTCCCAATTAATGACATCACAGCCGCAATCAGTATGTAGGCTACAATGTTACTAAGGTAGTATACCATCAGGCCAAATAGCACCAAAGTTATGATGACAATGACATTTTTAATTCGCTGATCCATTTTACACGGTTAAACAGGTTGTGAAGAATTCTAATTATTTGGTATTGTTCGGATTAACTAATTTGTTGTTCAAGAGTACAGATGCATCTAATTTATTAATTATTTGAGTTTTATCAAGAAAATAGTTTTGATTTATCTCGCTGAAAGCCAATTTGGTGCAATTTGGAATTAATTAAATTGTTTTTATCTTCGCAAATGGTTTAACCAACTTTAACTATCAGGCTTTAACATTAAGTATTTCCCTTTGCTTTTTACCAAACAGACCAGATAGGTATTTAAATCGATATTGTTCTAATCTTTGAAATTTAAACTATGAAAAAACTATTTGCAACAGCAGGATTATTGATGTGTTTTGGAGTTGTATTTGCGGGTGGCCTTCTCACGAATGGCAATCAGAGCGCCCAATACATCAGGATGTTGTCGCGTAATGCGTCAACCTCCTATGATGCAGTTTACTTCAATCCTGCCGGATTGATGAAGATGGAGAATGGTCTCTATGTTGCGGTTAATAGCCAAACTCTTTTTCAGACCAAGACTGTTGTTTCCGGTTATCCTTTGTTGAATTCTTCTACTTATGACGGAAAGATCACTGTTCCTGTTTTCCCCACTGCTTTTGCCATTTATAAGAAGGATAAAATTGCCTATTCTTTTGGGTTTGGTCCAAATAGCGGTGGTGGAAGCGCAGAGTTCGACAAAGGTTTGCCCTCTTTCGAAAAGGATATCTCTAACCTGGTTCCCGGACTGGCCGGATTAACAAAGGTTGGTCAAAGTATCACCGGCTATAAAGCAGATATATCCTTTAAAGGTGAATCCGTTTTCTGGGGCATCCAGGGTGGGGTTTCCTATAAAATCAACGATAAATTTTCTGTATATGGTGGTCTCCGTTATATACCGGCCACTAATACATACACCGGATATATCAAAAATATCTCGGTTACTGCCAATGGAACATCAAAGATAGCCTCTACATATTTATCAAGCGAAGTAGCTCCGATTTTGACAGGACTCGCCGCTCAGGCTTCGGCCGGGGCTGCCGGTGTTCAGCCTTTGATCGCTGCAGGAGCCGGTGGTTATACGCTTGGTACCCTGCAGGGAGCAGGATACATCACTGCTGGAATGCGTGCTCAAATTGAAGGTGGTTTGCTTGGATTGGGTGTTACTCAAGCGCAGATCAATGCCATGCCAGTCTCGACCATTCAGGCAACTTTTAGCGGTACTGCTGCAACACTGAATGACCAGGCAAAAACAATGGTTGCAACGGGAGCAGCGCTTGCTGATAAATCGGTTGATGTAAAACAAACTGGTAGCGGCATTACCCCGATTCTGGGTTTAAATATCTCTCCTTGCGAAGGGCTGAACATCGGAATTAAATATGAATTCAAGACCAAATTAACCCTGACAAACAGTACGAAAATCGATGGAACTGGTATGTTTCCTGACAAAGCAGAGAGTTCAAGTGATATTCCAGCAATACTTGCTATCGGGGCAGATTACAAGATTACTAAGAAGTTGAACTTTTCAGCATCTTTCACCAATTACAACGACAAGGGCGTTGACTGGGGAAACAATATTTACAAACAGCCACGCGTCATTAACCACAACGAATGGGAACTCGCTTTCGGCGGGCAGTACCAGCTTATGAAATGTGTTGCCATCAGTTTGGGATATTTACATACAGCAATGGGGGTTTATGATCAATTCAACAGTGATTTCAGCTATTACAGCAATTCAGAGACTTTTGGGGGTGGTTTTGAAATCAAGGCGAGCAAGAACCTGACTGTTGATCTCGGAGCCCTGGTAACCAATTATGCCGATGCCAACAAGTTATTAACCAGCCCGGTTGCAGGAAGCTATTTCGAGACCTATAAAAAGCACAATCTTGGATTCGCCATAGGTTTGGGTTACCACTTTGGCGGAAAGTAATCCGTTAAAGTGTAAGTCTGTCGACCAAGATAGGAAAGCCTGCAAATTTAATTCGCAGGCTTTTCTGTTGATATAGGAGAGATTAAAATGTCAGAAAATTAAGGATTGTGCAAATGCCAATTTTCACATTTTCGCATTTCCCAATATTCCAATATTTACATTATTCCTCCCTTCTTTGCCTCTTTCAAAACTGTTCCTTTTCCGTCCGAAAATGACAACAATCTTTTTTGGCATGCTACCGCGGACGGTATTCTGTCGTCGCTCACATACCCCGGGTTCCGCTTCGCTCTACCCGGGGCTACAAATATGCCGCCGCTATGCGGCTGGATCCGAAAGAGTGCCTTATAGTGGTTCAAAACCATTGGAATCCTTTCCCTATTTCATTGCCGTCTGCTTTAGCTGACGGATCAGGATCAAACAAAAGATCGGGCTTTAGCCAAATTGATGGATTGGGCTAGAGCCCGAAAATATCTTGCATATTTAGTCCGTCAGCTAAAGCAGACGGCAATGAAATAACCTCACTGACCTCAACTTTCAACTCTCAACTCTCAACTTTCCACTTAATCCTTATTCTCCGGTGAATTGTGCCGCTACTGCCGATATCTGTTCAGTTTTTCCCAGGAGATAGGCGATATCCCCTTCGGTGAAAACCAATGTAGGCTTGGGGTGATCGATAATTGTCTGTTCCCGCTTTAGCGCTACCAAAGTGATGCCGTATTGCTCCCTTAACCGGCTACCGGAGAGCGTCTTCCCGATGATTGGCGCACCTTTTGTTATTTCTATCGGGATAATCTCTACATCCGGAATATCCTTGGAGATATTAAATTTTGTCGCGCTTGTCTCTTCCAGAAAGATTCCGTAATGATCGCTTCGAATCTTGTCGATGGCGCCATCTATTTCGGTCCTGGGCAACAGAAAATTGGCCATAACCCGTTCGAACAGGTCGATGGCCGTCTCAAATTCTTCGGGGATAACCTGTGTGGCGCCTATTTTGTAAAGCGCTTCAATGTCTTCGATGTGCCGGGTCCTGACGACAATGGAGGTGTGTTTGTTCAACTGTCTGACCTTGTCGATAATCACCTTCAGGACATCAAGTTTGCCAATAGAGATCACTACAATATGGGCATTTCGTACGGAGGCTTTCTCCAGAATCGGGATGTTGAACGCATCCCCGTACACTACAGTCTCGCCTTTGGCCTGACGTTGGCGGGCAATCTCAGGATCGAAAACGATTGAAACGTACGGGAGATTGTAATATTTGGCCATTTTGGAAAGATTCTGTGCACGGGAATCTTTTCCGATAAGCACAAGATGATTTTGGAGCAGGGGTATTTCTATTTGCTGCAGTGGGAAGAGCCCGTCTATCATCCATTTTGGTATGGGAAGCCTTAGCAGGAGGGCAGAAATGCGGGATCCAAGCTGAATGACAAACGGGGAAATGGACATGGTAATTACCGCCACAGCCAGAAAAAGCTGGTATAAATAGTCGTCCAGGATGGAAAAGTCTTTGCCGAGTTTGGCGAGTATAAAAGAGAACTCACCTACCTGGCTTAGGGCGACTCCAACCAAAATTGTCCCCTTAAATGTGTGTCCGAGTAAAAAGGCTGTCAGGGCGCCTACCAGCATTTTTAGGATGACAACAACAGCAACAGCGGCCATGATCACTGCAAAATGTTCCGCTACAAAACTCAGGTCGAGCAACATGCCAATCGAAACAAAAAAGAAACTGGTGAAGGTATCCCTGAAGGTGATAAGGTTACCAAATGCATCGTGGCTGTATTCTGATTCGGAGATCATCAAGCCTGCCAGAAAGGCGCCAAATGCGAGCGGCATACCCATTTGGTAAGTCAGCAGTGCAACCGATAGGCAAATGAGCAAAACGATCATCATGAACAACTCCTGGTTGCGGGTCATGGCTATTTTGTGCAGCAACTTCGGCATAAGCCATCTGTTACCCACATAGAGGAATCCGATGATAAATATCGATTTTATCGCAAGAAGGAATAGCTGGCCGCCATAATCTATCTCGCCTCCTCCCAAAAATGGAGTAAAGAGCATCAATGGTACCAGAATAACATCCTGAAAGATCAGGATTCCCAGAACTGTACGGCCATAGTTTGAGGTAATCTCCGAGCGGTCCTGTAAGATTTTCAGTACAACGGCGGTGCTGCTCAGCGCCGTCAGAAATCCAATAAAGAGTGAGGACTTCCAACTAAGATCGTACGCGTGTGTCAGTAAAGTAGTAAGCAAGGTAGTGAGGGTGACCTGCAAAAATCCACCCAAAAAAACCCGGCGGCGAATCTTGAAAAGGTGGTTCAGGGAGAACTCCATGCCTATCATGAAAAGCAGAAGGACAACGCCGATTTCGGCCATCAGTTCGATCTCCTGGGGCGCTTTGATGATTCCCATTAATTTCGGACCGACCAAAACCCCGGTGAGCAGATAGCCAATGATGGTAGGTACTTTTATCCTGGTAAACAAATAGTTGACCAATGATGAAAGTGCAAAAATTATGACAATGTCCTTTAAGACTGAAAATTCCATGCTGAAAGAAGGATAAAGGATAAAGTTAAAAGGATAAAGTAGGGGACTCCGTAAGTTAGTTCTTCTTGCTTTGAGTTTTGGGTTATGAGTTATAAATGATATGCAAATATTGATCAGTGCGTTCTTTACTTTATCCTTTTAACTTTATCCTTTATCCTTTTAATTTCATCCTTTATCCTTTGTCTTCTTATCGATAAGGTAATGGTTCCTTTCAGTGGATGTACGGGAAACCAGTTCCCCGAGGAATCCCGCGAGGAACAATTGTGTACCCAGGATCATCGAGGTGAGGGCCAGGTAGAAATAGGGACTTTGCGTAACACGTTCTACGAGAATACCATGGAATTGCTGGTATACCTTATACCCTCCCAGCCATGCCACGGCCAAAGCACCGAGTAGGAACATCAAAGATCCAAGGGTTCCGAAAAGGTGCATCGGGCGTTTCCCGAAACGGGAGATGAAGGAAATTGACATCAGATCGAGGTACCCGAAAATGAAACGGCTCAATCCGAATTTGGTGGTGCCGTATTTGCGGGCCTGGTGTCTGACGACCAACTCCCCGATATTGGAGAATCCGGCCTGCTTGGCCATGTAGGGGATGTAACGGTGCATTTCTCCATACACCTCAATGCTTTTCACCACTTCATTCCGATAGGCTTTTAGTCCGCAGTTAAAGTCATGTAACTTGATGCCGGTCACACTGCTGGCTGTTGCATTGTACAATTTGCTCGGAAGTCTTTTGGAGAGCGGATCAAAACGTTTTTTCTTCCAGCCGGAGACCAGGTCGAAACCCTCCTCTTTGATCATTCGATACAATTCGGGTATTTCGTCAGGACTATCCTGCAAATCGGCATCCATGGTAATGACAACATCTCCGGATGCCTCTTCAAATCCAGTATGTAATGCTGCCGATTTTCCGTAATTTCTTCTGAACCTAACTCCATTTACAGTATCAGAGGCGAGGGACTGTTCTTCAATCCATTTCCACGATCCATCATTGCTTCCATCGTCAATGAACCAAATTTCGTAGGTAAAGTGGTGGGCCTTCATGACC
>JBBIUJ010000186.1:0-8254 GCA_037440345.1 Prolixibacter sp. | reverse complement strand
TGCGCAGTAATAAACAGAGGTACTCCTTATCAAGTAGAATATCAAACAACATAAAATATTTCAAAGAACATTTGTTTAAACCATAGAAATCTTTGTGTTTAAATTTTTAAAATTCAATATGATGAAATTTAGAATTGCCTTTACAATACTGATTACCATTATCTTATCAGGAAGACTCCTCGCTTCGGATCCTGTAATTTCAGCCATGGATAAGGCCATCATTACGAATAAACTGGTAAAATTTTCCAAAGAGCGCGCTATTACAATGGGCGATCTGGTCCTGAAAATTGGGTTGGACTTTCTGAATACTCCTTATGTCGGAAAAACCCTCGATAAATCCAAAGAGGAGAAGCTTGTCATCAACCTCCATCAATTGGATTGCACAACTTTTGCCGAAAACTGTCTGGCGCTTGCCCGGACCGTAAAGAGCGAAAAGCCTTCTGTCGACAAGTTCTGTACAGAGTTAGAGAGTATCCGGTACCGCGGAGGAAAATTAGACGGTTATGCAAGCCGATTGCACTATTTCAGCGAATGGATTGCCGATAATGAAAACCGGCGCCATGTTCAATCAATGGCGGAGTCGATGGGTGGAAAAGTACTCCCGCTCAACCTGTATTTGATGAGCAAGAATCCAAAGGAATATCCTCAACTGATCAATGATCCGGCAACCACCTCTCAAATTCAGGCGATTGAAGAAAAAGTCTCCGCTCAAAAATTCTTTTATATTCCTGTAGCTCAGTTCGAAAGCATCGAAAGCCAAATCAAAGATGGTGACATTGTTACACTCACAACTTCAATCCCGGGTGTCGATGTCTCGCATGTGGGAATTTTCCTGAAGAAAGACGGGCATATTCATCTTCTTCATGCATCCTCTTCCGCTATGAAGGTGACAGTAAGCGCTGAACCCTTTGCCCAATACCTTACCAAAAGCAAGAAGACTACCGGGATCATGATTGCCAGACCAGTGGAATAAAGGAATATGGGAAAATGAGAAAATGAGAATATGAGAAGATGGGAATATGGGATTGTGGGAATGTGGGGAAATGTGGCAGATTGACCATCTTTTAAATTATTACTAAAAATCTTTCACACGTAAATATCTTAATTAAATGATTGAATATCTGCTCGTACGTGTGGAACCCTAAGGGTTGTTTACACGCCCTTTTGTAAACATCGGTTCGTGAGCGTTTCATCTGTCATAACCCAACTTCCATATATTCTCATCTTCCCATATTCTCATCTTCTCATTTTCTCATTTTCTCATCTTCCCATCTTCTCATCAAAAAAGCAGTCTTAACTAATTGTTAAATCCCCCCTCCTTCCGAAACTTTGCGGGAAGTTAACCAGTATGATCTGGTGAAATCATTAAACAATAGAAGATATGGCACTTTTAGAACAATTAAACAAAAGATATGCAACAAAGAAATTTGATGCATCCAAAAAAATATCACCCAAAGATTTATCAACTTTGCTGGAAGCTATCCGCTTATCTGCATCCTCTTATGGATTACAGGCATACAAAGTAGTTGTAGTTGAAAATGAGGCAATTCGCAAACAGTTGCGCGCATTTGCCTGGGATCAGGCTCAAATAACAGATGCATCACAATTACTGGTATTTGCGTATGAATCCAACTTTGACGAAACAGGTGTAGATCGTTTTGTACAAAATATTGCCGAAACCCGCAACATTGATGCTAGTTCGCTTTCGGGTTATTCTGAAATGATGAAAGGCTCACTAAAACGACCTAAAGAGCAGTTACATAATTGGTTGGCTCGTCAACCTTATATTGCTTTGGGTTTCGGACTCGTGGCTGCAGCACAGCTAAACATCGATTCTTGTCCGATGGAAGGATTCGATCCCGACCAATTCGATGAGATCCTCGGACTTAAAGCCAAAGGACTCAAATCGGTTGTTTTGCTGGCAGTAGGTTACCGTTCCTCAGAGGATGGCTACCAGCACCTGGCAAAAGTGAGACGGAGCAATGAAGAGCTCTTTATAACAATCTAATTATTTTGTGGTTAAAATAACTATCAAAATCCCCGGGTCTTTAGTCCGGGGATTTTTTTTACACTCCTTTATATATGTTCCAAATCCAATTGAATAATATCAATACAATGGCTGGAATTGCGACCCATTTTTTTCTAAAGACGTTTTCAAAAAGTCCAAAAAAACGAAACAGGCTATTCTTTTTTAAAATGAGATCATAGCAGATCCAAAAGGGGGTTATAATCAGCGCCGCAAAAATTACAAAACCCAGCGGATTCCAGTAAAGGCCGCCTGCCAGGTCCCCATGCATCAGCGACATCACTGATCGTGTCGAACCACATGACGGACAAGGAATGTGCGCAAAATGCCTGATAAGGCATACGTCATATTTGCTTCCTACCTCTTCCGGTTTCAACCGGCTAACCAAAGCCAACCAACCATAGCCGACCATGCATGCCAGCGACAAAAAAAGATAGAGACGATTACGGGAAAAGGCCATTAATAAAGGGCCATCAGTAGTTTTTCGGTATTCTTCCTGCGGGTAATTCCCATGATCATGACCCAGTCGACCAGGACCCAGATACCGAGCCCGCCGCATGTGATCAATTTGATAATACCCAATCCGATGTCCCCTAACATAAACCTATCGACCGCCAATGGGCCGGTTACCAATGAGACAATCAGAATAATTACCGGATCATCAAACTGCATAAATTGCAGCATTCTCCACTGAGGCTCATCCAGGGTCAACAAGCGTTCCCTGATTTGAAACATTTGATGTCCTTCCAAATACTTTGAATTGGCCATCAAAAACATGTCAACATTTTGTGCATCCATCATTCTCATTTTTAATAGTTAACCAACAACGGGATCAAGCAGTTATGGATAACTTTATGATAAGACAAACAAATTGACTTAAAATTACAAATTACAAATTACAAATTACGGATGATTGAAATATTTCCTCCCATTTTCCCATTTCTAATCAGCTAATCATCTCATCAACACATCCCCACATCACCACATCAATGCTTAATCCGGTCCTTAAATACCTTCTCAAATTTCTCCAATTTGGGTTGAATCACCATTCGGCAGTAAGGTTCGCTTTTGTGCAGCCTGTAATACTCCTGGTGATAATCTTCGGCAACATAGAATTTGCTCTCCGGCTCTACCCTGGTAACGATCAGATGATCGAAGACTTTGGCCTTGTTTAGGGCATCGATCAGCATCCGGGCAATCTCTTCCTGTAGCTTGTTATGAAAGAAAATTACGGAACGGTACTGGGTACCCACATCTGCACCCTGTCTGTTTAGTGTGGTGGGATCGTGAACGGTAAAGAACACTTTCAAGATTTCTTCGCAGGAAGTCTGGTGAGGATCATAAACAATCTGCACAACCTCCGCATGACCGGTCTCCCCACTGCAAACTTCCCGGTAGGATGGATGGGATAAATGACCTCCGGCGTAGCCAGAAGTCACCTTCTCAACTCCTTTTAAACTTTTATAGACGGCTTCGATGCACCAAAAACAACCTCCTCCAAGTGTTATAGTATCTCGTTTAGCCCCATTGTTGGCGGCCTTGACTGCATCCGGCTCAAATTCAAGTGCAACAGAATTCATGCAATAGCGCTTCCCGGTAGGTTCTGGTCCGTCATTGAAAAGATGCCCCAGATGACCGCCGCAACGACCACACAATGCTTCGGTTCTGTGCATGCCGTAACTGTGGTCTTCGTGGAAGATAACACTTGCAGGATCAATTTGCTCGAAGAAACTCGGCCAGCCACATTCACTGGCAAATTTTGCATCCGACCGAAACAACCTAAACCCACATGCTGCACAATAATAGGTTCCCTTTCCTGTAAAATCCCAATATTTCCCGGTAAAAGAGCGCTCGGTTGCCTTGTGGCGCGAAACTTCGTACAAATCACGCGGAAGCACCCGCTTCCACTCAGCATCAGGGACATTCAATTTAGTCCTGTCTGTGCGCGAATAGTATGGATTACCCTGCTTTTTGTCGTTTGTATTGTCCATTTTGATTTGTTTTGATGTGGTAGCTCGTGAATCCTGCCTTGGCTGCGATGGAAATGATTCAGTTGCAAAACCGTTGCCGGGAAGAAAGAGAATTTGAACCAGCAAAACGGCCATGAATTGAAATAAAAAACTTCTGTTCATAATGTCTGTTGACGATATGAACTTTTTACGAAGAAACTGCTATTGGGTTTTAAAACCCCAACTTCTTTGTGATTTTTTAACGAACGGAAGAAGAAATTTAGAAATGAAGAAACCGTCTCCTCTTCGTTCCTTGCTTGAAAAGGACAATGTCGGCCTTTTCACTGGTAATCAAACAACCCGTGCTGATTCTATCAAACCAGGGAAGAATTTTTTGGGTAAAACTTTCGATTTTGGATGATTCATCAACAATCTCGATAACAACAGGCAATTTCTCAGTAATCTCCCAAAATCTTGTAGAACGGACAACGCTGCTTGATCCAAATCCCATGACCCCTTTTAGTACGGTGGCACCGGTTAGTCCATATCGCTTAGCTGCAAAGACAAGGGTTTCATACAACAAGGTATGTTTAAATTTATCGGTCGAACTGACATAAATCCTTAACCTTCTGGCATCTGAATTTGTCTCCATAACTAAAGTAATTTAGTGAGTGCATTTCCAAAAAACACAGCTACCAATCCCAGAAAAACGCTCAAACCGGTGTAAAGGGCGAAATAGAAAAAATTTCCATCCCGCAGCAAGGTCATGTTTTCATTGGCAAAAGTCGAGAAAGTTGTAAATCCTCCGCAAAATCCCACAGTAAGAAAAATTCGCCATTCATCCGAAATCATGTTTGTCCTTTCAGAAATGCCAAATATCAATCCGATCATCAAACAGCCCAACAAATTGACCGCCAAGGTCCCATATGGGAAAGCCGATGCAAAGCTATTTTGCACCGCTTTGGCGGTAAGATATCTTGCCACTCCCCCCAGAAAACTCCCTGAACCAATGATAAACAATGTTTTAAGCATGTGCGAAGATAGTGAAAAAAGTTATAAGATATGAGTTATGAGATATTGGAAAATGTGAAAATGAGAAGAAGACACAATGAATTCTGTCTTCTTTAATTTGTAATTTGTAATTTGTAATTTTCAACTCAGCCCCAAATACTTTAGCGACTCTTTATCAAGCTCAGAAACAGTTCCATCCCTTTTCTTTTGGAGTCATCAAGGTGGTAAAAAATATTCTCCCTGAAATATTCTTCAAAAGGATAATCAGGATAATGCTGCTGATATTCGGCAATTACATCCGGTATATGCACAATACCATACTCCAGGGCTTCCTCAAATTTCAACACAAAGTCCCTATCCATTGGCCGGTTGGCTACCCAGCAGGCAAAAACAAAATCTAGTCCTGTATGGGCTTTCCAGGCTTCGCCCAGATCATACACATAGGGAAATTTCGTTTCAGCCTCAAAAACCCGGTCACCGATGATCACTCCGGCCGTTGTACCTTGGATATTTTCTTGAATATAATTGACTCCGCCATTTTGCCAGTGAGGACCTATTTTCCAATGATCCCTTGCCAGGATTCGGACTAACTGAACAGATGTCCGTGATTGATAATCCAATACAATAGTTTCAATCTCTTCAATTGGCACCATGCTGACCAAAACCACTGTTCTCACCTTACCCGAGCAAGAGATACAATAGTCTGTTATGATGTTTGCTCCCGGTATCGAAGAAATCTCCGTTACCGGGATAATTCCCATGTCAACGGTTCCTGCCTTTAACTTATCGGCACAAACAGAAGGGACATCCAGGGAGAGTTCGGCAGTGTCAAGGATGGAAGAGTGTTGTAGCCCAAACAGAAATGGCTTGGTATTCAGGTAGGTAATGGCTGATATCTTAATTTTGCCCATGATTTCGCTTTAGTTTGCAAATTTACAAAAGTTTGTCAGCCGATTCCTGGTTCAAACAGCAAAAATTGAACTTCCATTACACCGGGGAAAATGTTACTTTTGCAATTGAATCGTAAAAAGTTTTAGGATGGAATTGCAGATGTTAACAGCCATCTCGCCTGTCGACGGACGTTACCGTGACAAAGTAGCCGAGCTTGGTGATTATTTTTCGGAATTCGCGCTGATAAAATACCGGCTTTTCGTTGAAGTTGAATATTTTATAGCCTTAACAGAGATTCCGCTTCCCCAATTGGTCAACTTCCCTGTGCAAACAAAAACCGAACTCCGGAATCTGCACCATCAATTTTCGCTCGATGATGCAAACCGCATCAAGGAGATTGAAAAAATCACCAACCATGATGTGAAAGCAGTCGAATATTTCTTGAAAGAAAAATTCGATCTGCTCGGATTGGACCCTTTCAAGGAATTTATCCACTTTGGCCTTACTTCCCAAGACATAAACAACACTGCTGTCCCATGTTCCATTCAGGATGCTATTTCAGAAGTCTATCTTCCGGCTATGAAGGAATTGGTAGCAAAGCTGGTCGAACTCTCCAACAGTTGGGGTAATATCCCCATGCTGGCCAAAACCCATGGTCAGCCTGCTTCGCCAACCATTTTGGGAAAGGAGATCAAAGTCTTTGTTGAACGCCTGGAGGTTCAACTCAATCAATTGGTTACCATCCCTTGCTATGCCAAGTTTGGCGGAGCTACCGGAAACTTCAATGCGCACCATGTGGCCTATCCTTGGGTCGACTGGGTCAGTTTTTCGAACAATTTTGTTGCCAATGCCCTGAAACTGGAACGGTCGCAAACTACTACTCAGATAGCCCATTACGACAATTATGCAGCCATCTTTGATTGCCTGAAAAGAATCAATACCATTCTCATCGACCTCGACAGGGATTTCTGGAGCTATGTCTCCATGAACTACTTCAAACAACAGATCAAAAAGGGAGAGATTGGATCGTCAGCCATGCCGCACAAAGTGAACCCGATCGATTTCGAAAATTCTGAAGGCAATCTTGGTGTAGCCAATGCGCTGTTTGAGCATCTTTCGGCCAAATTGCCTATATCAAGACTTCAGCGTGACCTGACTGATTCGACAGTATTACGCAACATAGGCGTACCTTTTGCCCACACTTTGCTATCGATCAAATCGACCATGAAAGGCCTTGGCAAGTTGCTGCTCAATGAAGAGGCCATTAACCGTGACCTGGAGGATAACTGGAGTGTTGTGGCCGAGGCCATTCAGACCATTCTCCGCCGCGAAGCCTATCCAAATCCATACGAGGCATTGAAAGATCTGACCCGTGTCAACCGCAAAATTGACCAAACGGTCTTCCATGAATTCATCGATCACCTGGATGTCCCGAACGAAATAAAAGAGGAACTGAGAAAAATTACACCTCAAAACTACACCGGCGTAGTCTCCTAAACCATAAAACACACAGAGTGAAAGGTCTTTACCATTTATTAAAGCGGTTTCTTCCTCCCTACAAAGGTTATGTGATCATGAATGTCATATTCAACCTTTTGGGCGCCATCTTTGGGGCATTTCAATTTGCAACACTGGCACCTGTTTTGGGTGTTTTATTCGGAACCCAACAAAGTGTGGCCAAACCGGAATCCTGGAGTTTTTCTGTTGAGAGCGTAATTAATAATGTTCTTTACCTGATCAGCAACATGATTGAGACCAGTGGTAAAGAGATGGTTCTGATTTATCTCGGGATCTTCATGATTGTTATGGTCATTTTAAAGGTTGGCTTTACCTACATGGCCTCTTTCGTGATGGTGCCATTAAGGAATGGTGTGGTTTGCGACATCCGTAACCAGATCTACAACAAAATTCTCTCATTGCCGCTTGGATTCTTTTCCGAGGAACGAAAAGGCGATATCATTGCCCGTACTACCGGGGATGTGCAAGAGGTGGACAACTCCATATTCAACTCAATTGAGATGATGTTCAAGGATCCGATGATCATCATCATTTCACTGTGTGCCATGATCTATATGTCATGGTCTTTGACGCTCTTTGTTTTTCTCATGTTACCGGTTGTTGGTTACCTTATCGGGAAAGTTGGAAAGAGTCTGAAAAAACCCTCCATGCGCGGACAGAACAAGATGGGTGAACTACTCTCAACCATTGAAGAGTCGCTTTCAGGCCTGCGTATTATTAAGGCATTCAATGCTGAAAAGAAAATGAAGGGAGTTTTCGCCAGACAGAACACGGAATATTACCACATCATGAACAAACTGATGTGGCGCCGTTACCTGGCCCACCCAATGAGTGAATTGCTAGGAACTATGGTAATCGT
>JBBIUJ010000185.1:0-8259 GCA_037440345.1 Prolixibacter sp. | reverse complement strand
AATCCCGTTTACGGAAGCAACTTCGCCCGAACATTTGACCAACGACCTGTTTTTAACCATGGCAATGGCTTTGTTCATCTCCTCCGACATTACATGATCAGACTCGGCAAATGGTATCTGTTCCCGAACGAGATCGTGTAACGCTTCCATGATGATCCCCGATTTCAAAGGCTTCCTGAAATCAAAACCCTGTGCGGCACAAAAGAGTTCAATACCCTGGATTTTTTCAAGATTGTCAATGATCATCAAACACTTGCGCGCACTGATTGAACCCATACTGACATGGTCTTCCTGACCGAGCGAGGTAGGAATGCTGTCTGCTGAGGCCGGAAAACAGAGCGATTTGTTTTCGCTTACCAGAGCAGCAGTAGTATATTGCGGGATCATGAATCCGGAATTGAGCCCAGTTTCGCGCATCAGCAGTTTGGGCAAGCCGGGGATGGTGTCTTTAAGCGAGAGATAGATTCGCCGGTCGGCAATATTACCCAATTCGGCCGCAGCCACAGCAGCATAATCAAGCGCCATGGCCAGAGGTTGACCGTGAAAATTTCCGCCGGAAACGGAACTGCCGTCCCTCAGCAAAATAGGATTGTCGGTTACAGAATTTAATTCAATGTGCAATAACTCTTTGAGGTGAAGGAACGCATTTCGCGAGGCGCCATGCACCTGTGGAATGCACCGAATGGAATAGGGATCCTGAACCCTGGTGCAGTTCTTGTGTGATTGGACCATCTCTGATCCGGCAAGGATTATCCTCATACGCTCTGCTACGTAAATGGTTCCGCGATAGGGGCGTAGCCGGTGAAGTTCCTCCGTAAAAGTTTTGACAGATCCCAACATTGCCTCGAGGTTCATCGCCGCGATCAGGTCGGCATTGTCGAGACAGTTCTGCAGTCTATCTACCACTTTGATTGCATGTGCAGCAATAAACTGGGTTCCGTTTATCAGTGCCAGCCCCTCTTTGGCCCCCAGTTCAATCGGCTTCAGGCCAAATTGATGAAGCACTTTGCCGGTTTGGGTCCTGATTCCATCGTAATATACTTCACCAAGC
This sequence comes from Prolixibacter sp., assembly GCA_037440345.1. Classification (GTDB taxonomy): domain Bacteria; phylum Bacteroidota; class Bacteroidia; order Bacteroidales; family Prolixibacteraceae; genus CAINVV01. The sequence continues at coordinate 7,208 of JBBIUJ010000185.1, read as the reverse complement.
CCAATAAGTGGTAGGAAGAGGTGCGACAAAGGGGCGAGATCGCCTGAAGCACCGACAGATCCTTGTGACGGAACCACCGGAATAATATCGTTGTCAATGTGCCAGATGATTCGCTCCAAAGTGCTCATCGCGATACCCGAATAGCCCATCGAGAGCGCATGAACCTTCAGGATCATCATCAGTTTGGCGATTTCAGGCGAAATGGGATCGCCAACCCCCACGCTGTGACTTTTTAGGATATTGTACTGAAGTGTTTTGGTATCCTTTTCAGAAATGATGGTGGTGCAAAGAGGCCCAAAACCCGTGTTGATGCCATACACACTCAGGTGGTCGGCAACGATCTCATCCACTCTTTCCCGGCTTTTTTCGATCTCTTCGGCAACCAAAGGGGTTATTCTGCCTGTAATTTCCCCGGAGGCAATACGGAGAGCCAGTCCGGTAGTCAGATGGTCTTCCCCGTATGTGAAGTATTTTTGGTTGGTCATATTCTCCTTTTAAGTATGTAAAACGAGAATTGAAAATTACGAATCAATTTCCAGTCATTACCTAACAATAATCATGATACGACCTAATAAATTGACGATTTACGTCATTCAATAGTCCTGTGAGATTTCAATTGCTAAAACAACCCATGGATCTGGGCGTTGATCTTGTCGATGATTTTACTGAGATCTTCCTGGTTTTCTTCGAAATTAATGTTATCAACATTGACAATCAGCATCTTTCCAAGCGTGTAATGACTTGCCCAGGCTTCATAGCGCTGGTTCAGCTGACTGAGGTAATCCAGCCGTATGCTGTTTTCATAATCTCGGCCCCTTTTTTGGATGTTATTGACCAGCGTCGGTACGGTTGCCCTAAGGTATATCATCAGGGTTGGCGCTTTGATCAGCCTGCTCATCAGCGAAAATAACTTGTGGTAATTTGAAAAATCGCGCGAACTCATCAGCCCCATCTCGTGGAGGTTGGGGGCAAAAATTTCAGCATCCTCATAAATTGTACGATCCTGAATAACCGTTTTCCCACTGTCCCTGAAATCAAGTACCTGGGTAAAACGCGAATTCAGGAAATAGACCTGCAAATTGAAGGACCAACGAAGCATATCATGGTAAAAATCGTCAAGATAGGGGTTGTTATCCGCATCTTCATAATGCGCTTCCCACCCGTAATGTTTCGCAAGAAGACGTGTCAGTGTTGTTTTGCCGGCGCCGATATTCCCGGCAATTGCGATGTGCATGTTGGCTGGTTCCTTTTTCATGAATGAAAAGTTATGAGAAATGAGTTATGAGATATGGATTATAAAAATCATCATCAATGCGTTCTTACTTTATCCTTTTTACTTTATCCTTTATCCTTATTGTTTATGGCTAAAAGCTCGTCCAGATATTCCCTGTTATTAGATAGTCTGGGCACCTTGTGCTGTCCACCAACCTTACCCTTGTCGCGCAACCAATGCAGGAAAGTTCCTTTCTTTGCCACAAGAACTTTGGGTCCTTCCAGCGTGACACTTTTGAACCGTTTGGCTTCGTAATCGGAGTTGAGCTCCTGTAATCTTTTATCCAATGCATTGGTAAATTTCTCCAGATTGTCTGGTTCTTTTTCAAATTCAATGATCCATTCATGCGAGCCCTTTCTGGTAGTATCACTCATGAAAACTGGTCCGGCGCTGTATTCGCTAACAATAGCGCCTGTTTCGATACATGCTGCTTGTATGGCCCGTTCTGCATTGTCAACGATAATTTCCTCCCCAAATGCATTGATAAACTGCTTGGTACGTCCGGTTATCCTAAGTTTGTAAGGATTCTTCGAGGTAAACATCACGGTATCCCCAATCATGTAACGCCACAAACCTCCATTGGTAGATATGACTATGGCATAATTAACTCCAGTCTCAACTTCCCATATCGGTAAAGCCGTAGGCGTATCAGAGCAAATTTCAGCCATGGGTATAAACTCGTAAAAGATGCCGTAATCAAGCATGAGCAACATGTCCGGAGAGGTAGGATCATCCTGAATGGCAAAGAATCCCTCAGAGGCGTTATAGGTTTCCATGTACTGCATCTTTTCCGAAGGGATCAATTTCTTGAACTGTTCCCGGTAGGGTTCAAAGGCAATACCGCCATGAATAAAGACTTCCAGATTTGGCCAGACCTCCAGCAAATTGGGTTTCCCGGTACATTCCAGGATATATTTCATCAAAACCAGGTTCCAGGAGGGAACCCCGGCAAAAGAGGTGACATTTTCGTGAATGGAGGTCTTGGCAATCTCTTCAATTTTCTTTTCAAATTGCTCAATCAATGCAATCTCTGTAGGCGGTGTTCTGTGAAAGTCAGTCCAAAAGGGGAGATTCTCAATCATGATAGCCGACAAATCTCCATAAAAGCTATTGCTGTTCATGCTGTTAACCCTGTGACTCCCTCCAAGGGTCAGGCTTTTCCCGGACAATACACGTGTTTCAGGAAAATTGTTGTAGTAGATCGCCAGTACATCTTTTGCCCCCTGAAAATGACATTCATCCAAAGACTCTTTCGAAACAGGAATGAATTTGCTTTTGGCATTTGTTGTCCCGGAAGATTTGGCAAACCATTTGATCTCGCCCGGCCAAAGTATATTCTTTTTCCCCTCAATCATCTGACTGATAAAAGGTTCTATTTCTTCGTAGGTAGAAATAGGAACACGTTTCTGAAAATCCTGGATGGAGAGGATCGATTCATAGCCATATTTCTTTCCCCATTCACAATTTTTTGCTGAACCAATCAAATCAAAAAACAACTCTACCTGAATTTCCCTGGCATGCTCCTTGTAGAGTTCTATTTGGTAAATTCTTTTGTAATTGATCCAATTGATGATGGAGTTAACAATAGTCATAAAGTCCGGATATGGGTTGTGTTGGTTAATTATGGAGGTTAAAACTACGAATTTTCATGCAATCCGAAGATGGGAAGATTTAAATTTTTAACTTTATTCCCTACATTCTTCTTACACAATTATATGAAACGACCAGGTGAAGATCTTAATAAAATGGAAGAATTCAAATTGGGAGTTCCATCTGACAAATAAAAAACAAAATCATTAACAGATGAACATTGTTGACCTGATCCTAATCATAATTCTGATCGCTGCTGCCATTCATGGGTTTGTAAAAGGCTTTTTTGTGGAGTTTGCCTCTGTGGCTGCAATCATCCTGGGCGTCTTGTGTGCAATGATGTTTTCAGAATCCTTCCGGAATTGGCTATCCACGGTTGTTTCGTGGCAGCCAGGGACCGTCAAGGCCGTCTCTTTCTTTATCATCTTTATCAGTGTTGTCATTGTGGTCCACCTGATTGCCAATGCCACGGAAAAATTTGTGCGCGCCATTGCCCTTGGCATCCTTAGCAGAATAGGCGGGGCGATTTTTGGCGTCATCAAAACCGCATTCATTCTGAGCTTCCTTATGTATGTGGTGGTACGCATAGAATCTTACGATGTGACCATCATACCCAAAGAACCGAAAAGGGAATCCAAACTCTACGCACCCATCGAGAAACTTGCGCCGAACCTTTTGCCGTTCCTCCGGGAAGAGAAAGAGGAGGTTCAAAAGAAGATCGTCTCCTGAAAGTTTTAAGGATAAAGGATAAAGTAAAAAGGATAAAGTGGGATTTGAGCTAATCCGGTTATTCCATTTTTGAAATAAATGAACAACTGAACGGAGTCCACTACTTTATCCTTTTGACTTTATACTTTATCCTTGGAAACTACTTTATCCTTTATCCTTTTTACTTTATCCTTGAAAACTACTTTCTCCTCATTACTTTACCGGAGAAATCCTTCCAAAATTTCAAATGAAACTCCATGCTATTGTCGGCGATCAATTGCTCGTTGGGGGAATAGTCTTGACCGGGTGTGTTGGTAAACCGACTTCCCGGCAGGTACAAAGGAGACTGTTCCGGGTGGAACTGAACGCCTACCACCTCTTTGAAAATCTTGTGCTGAAGTCCTTCTACCACCTTGCCATCCAACGATGTAGCAATTACCTCCAGATTTTGCCCCAATTTACCAACAGCTTGATGGTGGGAGCTCAAGACATATGGTTGCTGCTGTGCCAAACCAGCGCTCAGCTCGTGAAGGTATCCCTTCGGATTGATCAGAATGGGATGTAGAAATCCCCAGGAGAGATCGCAACTTGGATTGAGCTGGGTATTGTAATTTCGGTGGCGGTTTTTGGCATCGATGGCCAGCATCCCCTCTGCCGTTGAAATATGGTAAATCTCAACCGGAATATCTTGTACCAGCGTCCCGCCTGCGGCAACATTCATGGTCTGCATACCCAGGCAGAATCCGCGCACAATCAGATTAGGTTTCTGCAGCAACAATGGTTTAAAGCCCGGATTACGGCTTCCCCCTATCAAATGAAACAAGAGGGAAGTCTCCATCAAATGACGATTGGGATCCGTTACCTCCGTCAGCAGGTGCTGCTTTTCACCATAAATGGAAGGCTGGATATCCGGTCCGCCAAAGAAAAGAATGGCATCAGCTTCCACCACGATTTTCTTAAACGCCGGAGTGCATTCATTTTCCTGGTAGATGTTTTTCGTGTTCAGCGCACCGCTGATTTTCATCAGCGTATAATGCGCAACGTTATTCTCCTTCAGGTATTTCTCAGACTTTGAATAGTCTGATATCTCTTTTTCGTGATAAACTCCCACCATTTCCAGATCCGGAATATCGATCACTTTTTGCTTGATCAGCTCCAGCATATTCTCAATATTTCCAACCGTTGGGTGCAGCAAAAAGATCTTGTGCTGAGCAACCGCTGAAAGGATTAAAAATTGCAGAAGCAGCAGGAACAGGGTTTTCCGAAGAATTTGGAGATATTTCATTTGTGTACTTTTTTTACTTTGTGATCCTTTGAGTTTACCTTTGTGCGACTTTGTGGTTATTTTTTTACCACGAAGGTCACAACGGTTTCACGAAGGAATCACGAAGGAGTTGTTAGTCAAAGATCGGAAAACTTCGCCTGATTATCAATTCAATTTTCACCGGCCGGAATAATGCGTTATTTTTGCAGAAAATTTTAACAATGAACTTTGTAGAAGAACTTTCCTGGAGAGGCATGATCCACGACAAAATGCCCGGTTTGGACGAACAACTCGCCAAAGAGCTGACCACCGCCTACGTTGGCATTGATCCGACGGCAGATTCCCTGCATATTGGTCACCTGGTTGGTGTGATGATGCTGAAGCATTTTCAGGTTGCCGGCCACAAGCCCATCGTTTTGGTAGGAGGGGCCACAGGAATGATTGGCGACCCTTCCGGGAAGTCGCAGGAGCGTAATCTGCTCGATGTGCCCACCTTGCGGCACAACCAGGAGTGCCTGAAACAGCAGCTGGCCAAATTTCTTGACTTTGAATCAACGGCCCCCAATGCCGCCGAGATGGTCAACAACTACGACTGGATGAGTACTTTTACCTTTCTCGATTTTATCCGCGACATTGGCAAGCATCTTACTGTCAACTACATGATGGCAAAAGATTCTGTCAAAAAACGTCTTGATTCAGATAGTGGATCAGGAATGTCTTTCACTGAGTTCACCTACCAATTGGTTCAGGGAACCGATTTTCTGCACCTCTACGAACATAAAAATTGCAAATTACAGATGGGAGGCTCCGATCAGTGGGGGAATATCACCACCGGGACTGAGCTGATTCGCCGGAAACTTGGTGGTGAGGCCTTTGCTTTGACATGTCCGTTGATCAAGAAGGCCGATGGCACAAAGTTTGGAAAGACCGAATCGGGCAATGTCTGGCTCGATCCAATCCGCACATCCCCCTACAAATTCTACCAGTTCTGGTTGAATACCTCGGATGAGGATGCCCAGAAATACATCAAAATATTTACACTGCTTTCAAAAGAAGCGGTTGAAACACTTGTAAGCGAACACCTCGAAGCGCCCCACTTGCGCCTGCTGCAAAAATGTTTGGCCAAAGAGGTAACCTGCATGGTCCATTCAGAAGAGGATTACAACACTGCCGTGGAGGCCTCCGGGATCCTGTTTGGAAAGGGGACGGAGGAGAGTTTGCGAAAACTCGATGAAGAGACCCTGCTCTCAATTTTCGAAGGAGTACCACAGTTCAAAATTTCACATGATGAATTGGAGAAAGGGATCAATGTCATCGACCTCCTTGCCGAAAAATGCGAAGTTTTCCCCTCCAAAGGGGAAGCACGTCGCACCATTGCCGGTGGAGGGGTCTCCATCAACAAGGTAAAATTAGAATCTGCCGATTTGCAGATAAATGACAAACAGTTGATTGGTGGTAAATACCTGCTGGTACAAAAGGGGAAGAAGAACTACTTCCTCTTAATCGCAGGATAATAATAGCTAACTATGAGTGTAAATCCTGAATCTGTTGCTCCATATGAGCTCGAATTCTCTGTTCGCGATTATGAATGCGATCTGCAGGGAATCGTCAACAACGCAGTTTACCAGAACTATTACGAACATGCCCGGCATCAGTTCCTGCTGGGCAAGAAGGTCGATTTCGCTAAACTGCATACCGAAGGGATTGATTTGATTGTTTCAAGGATTGAAATTGACTATAAATATCCTCTCCGGAGCGGGGATACTTTCAAAGTAACTGTCACGACCAGGCAGGAAGGTCATCTACGACTCATCTTTGAACAGGATATTTTTAAACTTCCCGAAAACAAATTGGTATCCCATGCCAAAGTAACCGGGGTCGGGCTAAACCATGGCAGGCCAATGAAACTGGCGTCAATCCATGGGTTTGAGGAGTTATTGTAGCTCAATAAAAAATTACACAGAGAAACACAGAGTTTCACAGAGAATTATATTTAAGGGATTAGCTTTCTGAATTGGAAGAGTATATTTTACTCCGTGCAACTCTGTGTTACCTACTGGTGTTCCTCTGTGTTATATTTAAAAACCAGTACATCAAGATTCCAGTATTCCAAAATCGAAAATTGAAAATTATTTTCTTTACCTTTGGATTGAGTTCAATTAACACTACAACAATTATTTAAAAACGAGATCCCATGCTAAGAAAAATCAGTCTTATCGGGGCAATGATGCTGTTGCTTTCAATCCCCAATGTATCTAAAGCCATCGATTCCGTTAAACCATTTTTAGGCCGTTGGGCGCTCTTCCTTCCCGGTGGCGCCGGTTGGCTGGAGGTAAAACAGATGGAGGGTTACCTGGATGCCAGTTTGCTCTG
>JBBIUJ010000184.1:0-8260 GCA_037440345.1 Prolixibacter sp. | reverse complement strand
CATCTCCACAGCCCTTTTTACTTTGCTGATGCAGGAAGAGGGTTTTAATGCTATCCTGCTGCCAGCGCTTGATTTCATGAAGATTGATGCTGACAAGATGCCCGATAGCAGATTTATCAAGCAGAAGATAAACGAAATTATTGCCTCAAGACCGCGGGCAGATTATTATATTACACAGGGTTTCATCTGCAGAAACGATCTTGGAGAGATCGACAATCTTCAACGCGGAGGTTCAGATTATACCGCCACCCTCATTGGGGCTGCCATTAACAGTAGTGAAGTCCAAATCTGGACTGACATCGATGGATTTCACAACAATGATCCACGATATGTAGAAAACACCAAACGGGTCGATCTCCTTTCTTTCGATGAAGCAGCTGAGTTAGCCTATTTTGGAGCAAAGATCTTGCATCCGCAAACCGTTTTACCGGCAAAGAATAACAACATCCCTGTTCGTCTTAAAAACACCATGAACCCACCGGATCCGGGAACCCTCATTACAGGAGAAAGCAAGGGTGCAGGCATCAAGGCTGTAGCGGCAAAAGATGGGATTACTGCCATCAAAATTCGATCGGGAAGGATGTTGAATGCCTACGGTTTCATGAAAAACATCTTTGAGATATTCGAATATTTCAAGACTGCTGTTGACATGGTAACCACCTCTGAAGTAGCAGTTTCGGTGACAATCGACAATTCAAAACATCTTGTAGAAATTGTCAATGAGTTAAAAGAGTATGGAGATGTGGAAGTAGACAAAAATCAAACCATCGTCTGCATCGTTGGTAATATGATTGCCGAGGAGAGAGGATTCGCCTCCAAAGTGTTTATTGCCCTTGACAGTATCCCAATCAGAATGATCTCTTATGGCGGTAGTCGCCACAATATTTCGGTTCTGATAAATACCAACGACAAAAAAGAGACTCTGAATGCCCTGAGCGAAAAGCTGTTAAATATATAACCCTATAATTCCAGACCGTTCACTTCACCAAGTACAAACTTCTCAAAATTGTAAACTGGGGTCGCATACATTTTCAACCATAACACCATAGAATCGGCAATATCTTCATTCACAAGTTTCAACCTCTGGTGGGTCAATTCAATGAACGACACTTTCTGCTCATCAGAATATTGTGAGGCGTACTTTGCTGTATTGAAGTACAAATCGTAGGCAATGTAATTGTTGGGAAATAAACGGTAATTTCTGTATATCTCTTTGTCGATCTTTTCGGCAAGCATTTTCAATCGCTCATTCATGCCTGGTTCAGCGGCAATATAGTGCAGAACTTCTTCGTCAATCTGCTTTCCAAATTGTATGTGAATTCTTCCCTTTTGATTGCTAAGGCCACTTACCATGCTCATCAGGTCATCCTTCTCCGTTTTTTGAAAATTAGGATCTGCCTGACGTTTCTTCAATTCCGCAACCTTTTCATTTCCACACGGCTCAATCTCATAAGATATGGCCATTGGGACAATTTTGAGCTCTTTAAACCCTTCAAAAAAGCCATTCCCGTTTGACATGTTCAGCATTTTTAAAAGTGCCGGCTGGGTGACGTCATTGCCATCCTTGGCCCGACCTTCACGTTGAGCGATCCAGACAGAATCTGCTCCCCTGGTTATCAATTGCCTGATGTAACTCGACAAATGCCTGGAAGAAACCAACATCTCCTTGACAGGAATATTGCGTTTAACTATGAAAGAACGGTTAATCCTGACCAAGTCATTGATCCATGGAAAGATCAACAAATTGCTGCCTATGGCGATCTCGGTAGAGCGAAAACCACTGGCATGCATCTCCACATTCATTAAAGCAGAGTCCAGAATGATATCCCTGTGGTTAGAGATAAAAAGGTAACGCGAATTTTTATCAAGTTCTTCGAGTCCGTTCAGGGTAAGTCCATTGGAACTGGCGGCAAGAATTCTGTTGATCAAAGGCACTACGAATTTATCCTGAAAGACCTCTATACTTTTGGTCATACGCAATCCAGTTTTCATTAGCTCCAACTCCGCCTCCTCCTTGTACAAATTCTTCAAAACATTGTTGAATGCTGGATCGTTCAATAATCTGGATAATATAGTGGAAAACTCGTCGTTACGATACGGGCGAATATCATCGAAATTGTGCATGGAATGCTTGTGCTATTGTTTAATAATTCGGTCGCCCAAAATTAGGCTCTCGCAAAGGTACAAAATATCAGGCTTTCGGATATCCTTTTAGATTTTTTTAACCTTTCAGGATATTGATCGAATCCGGTATTCCATTGCAAATAAAGTTGTTTTCGTTGAGAAAAAACAGTAGTTCTATTTAAAACTTGAGGTAAAGTTGACCTCTTAAATCAAACCGATGATTGCCCGGCGTGGCATCGTTGCCGGAACCCATCGAGGTCACCCCTTCCCTCAGGGTAAATCCCCCTTTGAGATAGAGAGTTATTAGCCGGCAGGGTTGCCACTTCAGGTTTAGATAGCTTCTTACCCCTTCACCATGAAACTCAGGAATGGCAAAATAGTAAAGCAGGTCATTTTCATAACTATATACCCTCGAATTGTATCCATCAGTATGGTAATATACTATCCTAAACCAGCATTTTAAATCCGAGGATGGCGAAACTATGAGATCTTGAAAAAAAAGATATCCCCTTTCCCTGACTGACCTATAACCATATTGAACCAGCTCCAATCGACTTCTCATCTGAAACAGTTCATTCACTTTCCAATCGAAGTGGGCCCGCCATTTGGTAGTCGTTTCGTCCCATTGTTCTGGGAGACCAGTAGAGCCCGAAACTTTCTGCGGTTTTTGGACAACCCTGGCATGCAAATAGGCCGTCATGTTTGATTTGATGGCTATCTCGGCCTGGAATGCCATGGTATGACCCTGAGCTGGTGCTATGGTCTGGTAGGTCAACCAGGGAAAATAGAATAGATCGGCTTGACCGCCCAATTTGATTTTCGACTTTGGGAAATACTCAAACGCAGCATAGAAACCCTCTTCATTTTTTCCTCCGCTTCCCTCGGCGAAAGCCCCGGAATTGAAGGATTGAAAGGCGGGATCATAATAGCGGTACAAAAATGAGATCGACCATTGCGGATGCGACTTCCATACCAATCCATTGACGAAAGCCGCTTTCAGGTTTTGCGAAATCCCTGCTTCGCCAAAAAGACTTATCTGATTCTTGATAAGATGATAATCAATGCCAAAATTGCTGTTTGCCTCTCCTTCAAACGACTTTGATTTATAAGGCTGATCACCTTTGGATACTGGTAATCCAAATCTCTGGAAGGAGGCAACCACACCAAATCGCCAATGTTCGAAGTAAAAATCAGCATATCCACCGATCATATGCTCACCTACATCCTTTTCATCCTCCTTTTCGGATCCGGTACGATGCAATCCGTCCATTCTGAAAGAGGTGATGTACCTGTTCCCAGTGCTGTCTGTTTCCAAATTGGCATCTCGCTGTTTGCCAGAGAAAAAGAGGGAGAGTTTAACCGGTTTAAAATTGAATTGCACCGCCGCACCCCTGAAAAAAAGATTCTCATCGGTTGAACTGTAGGGCCGAATCCCTTCGCCAGTGCGCATCAGGGAGGAGAGGTCGGAGGCATAACTGACCCCGCCTCCCGACCACAAATTAACTCCCTGACCGAACCGCAGGTGGTAATCTCCCAATACCACCCGTCTGACCAAACCTTTTCCATCCATGCATACAAAGCCGGATAGGAAATCGTAACCCCTCTTGTTCGACCCTCTGAAAAAATCCTCACCAGCATCATTTTCTGCTGTAATACCGAGTTCAAGCCAATTACCAATTTCAGCCCTGTATCTAGTGAAGAAACTATACGGGTTTCCAGGGTAGGCCGGAGGTTTGCCTTTCTTCGAACCAAATCCCACCGGGATGGGATAAGATGTTTTGACCCTGGCAAGTAGCGATTGATGTACCACTCTTTCCCATTTTTTCTGCAGGGAATCTACCTCTTGGTTAAAGCGCACAAATGGCTCCATTTTTTGCAACAACTCCTTGCTGAAACCACCCATCACAGAAAGTTCCTTCAGGGTAAGGATCTTTCCGTATTTTTGCCGGTATGCCAAAATACTTCGAACCTGCTTGAAATTCAAAAAGTTCAATCGAAGTAGCTCCTCCTCTGAAGCCTTGTTGATATAAATCGGATGTCCGGTATAATAACTGATATCTTCAAGCAAAAGGGAGCTCTCAGAACCATCTTCGGAGGCTGAAAGGGATTCGACCAACTCTTCCATCTGTTGTTCTTTGCTCAAGTCTGTTTGCTGACTGTAACCGGAAGTTGCCAACAGAAAGAATGCTACAATGAATGAGGTATGCCTGCCCATCTATCGAAATTATAATTGTCCGAGAAATTTGGATGAGAAGAGACCGGTCAACCCCACTGCGAGGGGAGATAAAAAGAGGGAGCTGCTGACCGCACTCCCTCCAATATACTGAAAAAAAATAAGAATTCAAAATTTAGTTGGTCTTGAACGGGTATTTTACCTGCGCTAATTCGTTGTTTGCTTCGACAATTTTGCTTTTTAATTCATCTTTAAATGCGATCAATTTAGCCATCAAGGCTTCATCACCTGTTGCAATCATTTGGGCAGCAAGTATGGCAGAGTTTCTTGCACCATTGAGCGCAACGGTTGCTACCGGGATTCCGGGAGGCATTTGAAGAATTGCCAGAATTGAATCCCACCCTTCCAATGAGGCTTTGATTGGAACGCCAATAACGGGAATGGGTGTCATGGCAGCAATGACCCCGGGTAGGTGCGCCGCCATTCCAGCAGCAGCAATAATGACCTTAATCCCACGTGCATGAGCCCCTTTAGCAAATTTCTCTACCTCTTCAGGAGTTCGGTGGGCTGACAGGGCATTCATTTCGAAGGGAATTTCGAGTTGATTGAGTATTTCGGCGGCTCCGCTCATCACCGGCAGGTCTGAAGTACTGCCCATGATGATACTTACTTTTGGCATTAATCCTTGTGACATGGTTCGTTGCATTTACTATGCTCCAAAATTACAATATATTCGATATCATAACCATTTAGTAACGCAGGGAGCCATTTTTTTTTGCCCCCCCGAAAAGAAAATTTTATATTTGCGGAACTTTTACAGAAACACTTCTGTATCAAACCTTGAACAGACAAATCTGCATCGAGGGATTTTTTTTATTGAAGCGAATATTTCGACCATTAACTCCAATAACATCTTAACGAAAGAATAAGACTTTTACGATTAGCCAGACAACTAATCACTTAAAAAATTTTCTATCACATGAGACGAATCAAACTTTGGGACAAAGAATTCGAGATCTCTCTTCCTTTTGAAGAGATACAGGCGGCAATCCAAAAAATGGCGGCCCAAATGAAGAGAGACCTGGAAGGTAAAAATGCCCTGTTTGTCTGTATCCTGAACGGTTCGTTTATGTTTGCAGCAGATCTGATGAAGGAGCTTGAACTGCTGGATGCCGAAATCTCCTTTTTGAAACTTGCCTCCTACTCCGGAACTGCCTCCAGTGGCGAAATTAAGGAGTTGATTGGGCTGAATGAGAACATAAAAGATAGGACAGTTGTTATTCTGGAGGACATTGTCGATACGGGTCACACCATCTCGGATGTGTCGGCTCAAATCAACGCACTGGGAGCAAAAGAGGTTAAGATTGCCACACTGTTATTCAAACCGGCTGCACTGAAAACTAAAATACACCTTGATTATGTCGGCATCGAGATTCCCAATGATTTTATTGTTGGGTATGGTCTTGACTTTGATCGCAGGGGACGTAACTTGAAAGATATCTACACGTTAGTTAAATAAATAACATGATAAACCTGGTTTTATTTGGTCCTCCCGGAGCCGGGAAAGGCACTCAAGCCACCTTCCTTGCCAAGGAATACCAATTGATTCACTTATCGACAGGTGATATTCTCCGCGAGGAGATAGCAGAGAACACTGAAATTGGTCGCAAAACGAAGGACATTATTTGTAGGGGTGAGCTGGTTCCGGATGAAATCGTAATTGAGTTGATTCGGCATAAACTTGACAAAAATCCCACTGCCAACGGCTTTCTTTTCGACGGATTTCCACGGACAGTTCCTCAGGCGGAGGCCCTCGATAAATTATTGGTACACTATGGCCGGAGTGTAAGCGCCATGCTCTCGCTGGAGGTTGAAAAGGAAGAGCTCATCGACCGGTTGATGAACAGGGGTACCACGTCGGGAAGAAGCGACGATTCGAACCGAACAGTTATTGAGAACCGAATTGAGGTTTACAACCAAAAGACAGCTCCATTGATACAATACTATCGCCACGCTGGAAAGTACGAATCAATCAATGGATTAGGATCCATTGAGGATATTACCGGGCGATTAAAAAGCTGCATTGATTCTCTTCCAAAAAACAGAAAAAGCCGTTAAAACGGCTTTTTCTGTTCTATTCGTTCCCATTCGGAAGATGCTCTGCAACCAGTTTTAACTCCTGATACCACGCTTCGCCATAATTCCTGGTAAGCGGTTCTTCAAGAAATTTCCAGAGGGGCAGATTATTGGCTTTACCATTGGTTCTGCCCGCTTTACAAATCTTCAGTTTCTCATAATTTACACCGTCAAATCTTTTGTATCCTGTGATTCGGATAGGGAATAGATGACATGAGACTGGTTTTCTGAATTCTGACTTTTTTTCAAAAAAGGCCCTTTCGATGGCACACCGGGTGATGCCCCTCTCATCCACGAAAGTGAAAACGCACTCATTCTTCCCGATAATCGGGGTTACCAGATCGCCATCCTGGTCGATCACCGAAAATCCCTGCCGGGAGATTTCAGCCGCGTTTTCGGGCGACAGATACTCTTTGAAAACCGGATAGAGTTTCTCTATGGTTTCTGCCTCTTCTGTTGTCAAAGGTGCGCCACTGTCTCCATCAACACAGCATGCACCCTTGCAATGGTCCAGGTCGCAACAGAATTTCGATTCGATGACATCGAGACTGACAATGGTTTTCCCAATCTCAATCATATCAGCACTTTCCCGGTCATCTCTTTTGGAACCTCCAGACCCATGATGGTCAGGATGGTTGGCGCAACATCTGCCAGGATGCCGTTATTGATTTTTGCACTCTTGTTGTCAGTTACCCAAATGCAGGGAACCGGATTGAGCGAGTGGGCTGTATTGGCGCTTCCATCTTCGTTGATGGCAAAATCGGCATTACCATGATCGGCAATGACCATGACATCGTATCCGTTGGCACGGGCAGCCTCGACCACCTCTTTTACACACTGATCCACTGCTTTGACGGCTTTCTCGATCGCGCTGTAAACCCCGGTGTGACCAACCATATCGCCATTGGCAAAATTCAGGCAGACAAAATCGGCGCTCTTCTTGTTCAATTCGGCCACGATAGCATCTTTCACCAATGGAGCCGACATTTCGGGTTGTAAATCGTAGGTCGCAACTTTGGGAGATGGAATCAGTATACGGCGCTCACCGGTAAATTCACTCTCCCTTCCGCCTGAGAAGAAGAAGGTAACATGCGCGTATTTCTCTGTTTCCGCGATACGGATCTGATTTAAACCGGCTTTCGAAACGATTTCGCCAAGTGTATTGTAGACGTTGTCCTTGTCAAAAATGACATGAATGTTTTTGAAGGAGGACTTGTAATTGGTCATGGTGTACCACTCCAGCGGGATGGTATGCATCTCTTGCTCGTGATGGTTCTCCTGGGTAAAGGCGATGGTCATCTCGCGCAGACGGTCGGTGCGGTAGTTGAAGCAGATCACCACATCACCTTCCTGAATGGTTGCCAATGGCCGGTCGTTCTCATCCGTCATCACGATTGGTTTGATAAACTCATCGGTTATCCCTTCGTCGTACGATGCACGAATAGAAGCGAGCAGGTCTTTGCTTTTCTGTCCGACCGATTTGGTCAGCATGTCGTAAGCCAACTTGATCCGGTTCCAGTTATTGTCGCGATCCATACCGTAATAACGTCCGATCAGGGTGGCAAATTTTGCCTTGGTTCCGGCAAGCTGTTTCAGGTCTTCCTCAACGAAGCCATAGGCGGAGCGGGGATCTGTGTCGCGGCCGTCTGTTAAACCATGGACAAATATCTTCTCCAATCCCATGTCAGTGGCAATCTGCGCAAGGGCAACCATGTGCAAACTCAGTGCGTGAACTCCGCCAGGACCAAGCAAACCGATCAGGTGAACAGGTTTGTTTTGCGTTTTGGCATGGGTAAAAGCTTTGATAACCTGCATATTCTCTTTTAG
>JBBIUJ010000183.1:0-8289 GCA_037440345.1 Prolixibacter sp. | reverse complement strand
TCCGGTGATAACACATACTTTACCATTAAGGTCGTCAAAAGAAATTTTTTTCATTACTATATGATTAAATATTTGAATTTTAGATAGAGTTGTAGAAATCGATATTTTCCTTGGTAATCAGATCGATGGAGGTATAATTTTCCTTTTTGATGATCTCCTTCTTTACCAAAGAATCGAATAGGAGATGAATAGCATGAAAGCCTTGAAGTTCTGGCTTCTGACAGATTAAAAAATCGATCTTCCCCTCCCTCAGCAAAGAAATATTTTGCGGAATAAGGTCATATCCGATAATTTTGGGTGTAACACAAAGTGCTTTGAAGCAAGCGGCCGCCAAATGCACTTTTGAGTTTGTCACGAAGACCCCGCTGACCTCACAGGGATCTATACCGAGCTCTTGGAGGTGAGTATTGATCTCGTCTCCGTTACCTGATACTTCTATTTTTACAATCCTGTGGCTGTTCTCCTTTTCTTCAAAATAGCGCATGAAGCCACGTTCGCGCTTGATCAGGTGACTCGCATTGTCCAGCTCTTTGGCAACATGTATCAGAAGAATCAGACTATTCCCTTTCACACCCCAATCGGTAAGTTTGGCGGCAAGGTAGCCACTGTCAAATGGACTCTGCAAAACAAATCCAATGGGATTGGTCTCCTCAAGGGTTGCATCAATATAAATGTAGGGAATCTTCCGCTCATCCAGTTGTTTGGTAAACCGTAGTGCTTCCCGTTTGGCCCAGGGGGCAATCATAACTGCATCAGGAGAGTCGAGCAACAATTTTTCACCCTGCGCAGAAAATGAGCGTGAATCATCCATGTCGAAGAAATATTGCTGAAGTTTCACTCCATAGGCCTTAAGCTGGTTCATCGCCTTTTCAACACCATTTTGTGGTTTGGACCAATAGGTATCCTGACTGGAAGATTTCGGCATCAAGGTTGCAAAGACGATACGCTTCTTTGAAGCCAGGCTACTTGCCAGGAGGTTAGGCCTGTAATCCAGTTCGTCAATGATCTTCTGAATTTTAAGTTTGGTTTCCTTTGAAACCTCCCCTCTTTTGTGCAGGACCCTGTCGACAGTTCCAATGGATACCCCGGCCTTTAAAGCAATGTCTTTGATCCGTATATTCTTTCTCATCTTACTGATTAAGTCGCAGCAAATTTAAACAATATTTCAATTCGTGTACGAACACGGAAAAAAATATTTTTCAACTTTCTAATTAAAATTTTCATTTTATTAAATCATGGATCGAAAAAATATCTATTTTCGTGAACGAACACGGAAAAAAAATCAGTCATGAAATCTGCTGTATTTCTGACGCTAAATGAAGTATTTCATTAACTCAAGCTTATAAACGCAAGAACGGAACAAAATAAAAACAAATTTTTTACGAATGAAAAAGATAGGGAAATACAGTTTTGGAATTGGCGACAGATTCGCCCATCAGGGAAACGCTCAACTCAGGGCGCTGATGAAGGCTCAAAAAAGGGGAATTGAAGTCACTCCGGTTTGGAATAAATCGAACAGGGAACACATGTATGTTCACTCTAATCCTTCCGATACCAGGAATGAAGCGAATCAGGCGGTAAAGGCTTTGGGTTACAAAGGTGACTATTGTGTCGATGCTGATCATATAAATCTTAGTAACGTTGAGGGATTTATCACTTCATCAGATTTTTTCACCATTGATGTGGCCTCAAAAATTGGAATCCCGGCCGCGTCCGAAGATACTGCTTCATTTATTGCTTCTTGTTCAGCCCATATTGGTGAACTCTACATTCCCAATATTACCCATCCATTTCATGTAAACACTGAACTGCTGAAAACAATCGCCGATAAATTCTTGACCGCTATTACTGAAGCTGGAAAAATCTACCGATTTATCTCCGAACACAAGGGTTCAGATGATTTTGTAACCGAGATATCTATGGATGAAGTTGAATCCCCACAATCGCCTGTTGAACTCTTTTTTATCCTGAAGATGATTGCCAATCAGGGTATACCTGCCCAAACCATTGCACCCAAGTTTACCGGCAGGTTCAACAAGGGGGTAGATTATGTAGGAGATGTAGCCAAGTTTGCGAAAGAGTTCGAAGAGGATATCCTTGTTATCGATTATGCCGTCAAAACATTCAAGATGATGGACAATCTGAAACTTAGTGTACACTCAGGTTCCGACAAGTTCTCCATTTATCCTGAAATCCAAAGAATCCTTACCAAATACGACAAAGGTATTCACGTTAAAACAGCAGGAACTACATGGCTTGAGGAGGTTATTGGACTCGCCGTATCCGGAGGTGAAGCCCTGAAAGCGGCCAAATCAATCTACTCGCAAGCGCTTGCGCGAAAGGAAGAATTGTGTGCACCGTACGCTGACGTAATCGACATCAATACGGATCAGTTACCTACTGCGAAAGAGGTTGAAACCTGGAGCAGCGAAAAATTTGCCAACAGCCTAAGGCATATCCCGGGACATCCTGATTACAATGCCAATTTGAGACAATTGATTCACGTCGGTTACAAAATTGCCTCAGAAATGGGAACCTATTACACCGATCTGCTTAAAGCCAACAGCGATGTAATTGGTCAGTGTGTTGAAGAAAACCTTTACGACCGTCACCTGAAACGCTTGTTCAAACTCTAAGAATTGACTAAAGTGAATAAAGTGACTAAAGTGATCTAGAGTGACTAGAGTGACTAGAGTACTTACAACAAAACAAGCTTATCTCTCATATCTCATAACTCATAACTCATAACTCATAACTCATATCTTTTATCTCATGAAGCAATTTATGGACGAAGATTTTCTTTTGCAATCGGAAATTGCCAAAGAGCTGTACCACGACCACGCCGCGAAAATGCCCATTTTCGATTATCACTGCCACATCGCTCCCAAAGAGATTGCGGACGATAAGCGGTTTGACAACATGACGCAAATTTGGTTGAACGGCGACCATTACAAATGGCGTGCCCTCCGCACCAACGGTGTCAACGAGCGCTATTGCACGGGAGATGCCTCCGACTGGGAAAAATTCGAAAAATGGGCGGAGACAGTTCCCTATACCCTGCGCAATCCTCTTTACCATTGGACCCATCTCGAATTGCGAAAACCATTTGGAATTAAAGAGATACTGAACAAAGAGAGCGCTCGTGCCATCTGGGAAAACTGCAATGCGCAATTAAACTCACCTGGATTCTCCTGTCGCGGAATCATACAAAAGGCAAACGTTCATACCATCTGTACGACAGATGATCCGGTCGACAATCTGGAATACCATACCAACATCAAAAAAAGCGGTTTCGAGGTCAATGTCTTACCTGCATGGCGACCCGATGCAGCGTTGATGGTGGATGATCCTGCCTCTTTTAACAAGTATGTAAACAAGCTCGAAGAAGCAGGTGGAACAAGCATTTCCAATTACTCAGAATTTCTTGCAGTGATCGACCAACGTCATAAATTCTTCCATGAAAACGGATGCCGACTCTCTGATCACGGTTTGGATACAATTTATGCTGCTGACTACACCGAACAGCAAATCACCAATATCTTTGCAAAGGTTCGTGGAGGAAATCATCTTGCACCCGAAGAGATCAACCAGTTCAAATCAGTGATGTTGTACGAATTTGGTGTGATGGACCATAAACGTGGCTGGACCCAACAGTATCACCTTGGCGCCTTGCGAAACAACAACACCAGGCTTTTTAACCTTCTTGGACCAGACAAAGGATTTGATTCTATCGGTGATCTGGAAATTGCAAAACCATTGTCCAAATTGCTAAACAAATTGGATAGCGAGGACAAATTGACCAAAACCATTTTGTACAACCTCAATCCGCGCGACAACGAATTGATGGCAACCATGATTGGAAATTTCCAGGATGGTACAATCCCGGGAAAACTTCAGTATGGGTCAGGCTGGTGGTTCCTGGACCAGAAAGACGGCATGGAAAACCAGATAAATACACTCTCCAACCTGGGATTGTTAAGCCGTTTTGTTGGAATGCTTACCGATTCGAGGAGCTTCTTATCCTATTCGCGGCACGAATATTTCAGAAGAATTCTTTGCAATCTCTTGGGCAACGACGTTGTGAACGGTGAAATACCTGCCGACTTGAAGCTTCTTGGTAAAATGGTTGAAGATATTTCATTCAACAATGCCGAAAAATATTTTAATTTTGGTTCTGCAACCAAATAGTGTTCAATAACTAAACCCATAAAAGAAAAATGAATAATCTATCGGAAAAGATAGGAAAATACAGATGGACTATCTGCGCCCTGGTATTCTTTGCCACAACAGTAAATTATCTGGACCGTCAGGTGCTCAGTCTGTTGAAGGACCGGCTTGAAATTCAATTCAATTGGAGCGATTCAGATTATGCAAATATCGTTTCGGTCTTCCAGTTTGTGTATGCAATTTCTATGCTATTCGCCGGCCGGTTAATTGACTGGATGGGCACAAAACTTGGATATGCCCTTTCACTGACAGTTTGGTCCATCGGTGCAATGATCCATGCCTTAGCCAAAGGAACAGGCGGATTCATGTTTGCCCGCGGGGTACTGGGATTTGGTGAAGCAGGGAACTTCCCGGCAGCCATCAAGACAGTTGCTGAATGGTTCCCTAAGAAAGAAAGGGCTTTGGCGACCGGCATTTTTAACTCCGGAACCAACGTAGGAGCAATTCTTGCTCCCATTACCGTACCCTGGATCGCCGATCATTTGGGATGGGAAGCTGCTTTTCTGATCATTGGTGGAATTGGATTTTTATGGTTGATATTTTGGTTCTGGCTCTATGAAATTCCATCCAGAAGCAAGCGTGTTGGCGCTGCCGAGGTTGCCTTCATCAACTCTGACACTGACAGCATTGAGGAAGAGACCAAAAGTTCAGGTCAAAATGAAAAAGTCTCCTGGTTTAAACTTCTTCAGTTCAAACAAACCTGGGCGTTTAGTTTTGGTAAATTTATGACCGATGGTGTGTGGTGGTTCTTCTTGTTTTGGTTGCCTGCCTACATGAAGGCTCAATATGGCTTAACAGGTATGGATATCGCTTTTCCACTGGCAGTACTCTATATGATGTCTTCGGTTGGGAGTATTGGAGGCGGCTGGTTCCCGATGTATTATATCAACAAAGGCTATGAACCCTATGCCGGACGGATGAAAGCGATGCTAACCATAGCCATGTTTCCGTTGGTAGTTTTAAGTGCGCAATACCTGGGGGCATACAGTATGTGGTTTCCGGTTCTGATCATCGGTATCGGCACAGCAGCACATCAGGCTTGGTCGGCCAATATCTTCACGACCGTTTCAGACATGTTCCCTAAAAAGGCTGTTGCCAGCGTTACGGGAATTGGAGGAATGGCAGGGGCCATTGGTGGTATTGTTGTTAATAAGTCGGCCGGTTGGGTATTTGATGCATACAGGTATGCCGGTATTGCCAAATCATGGGCCGCTTCGCAATCCGCTCAACTCACCGAATACATCGAAAAAATACGCTCTTTGCAATTGATAAACAAACGGGGGGATGTGATAAACCTAAATACGGTTGAATTGGGAAACCTTCCGAAAGAGGTCGCAACCCAATTACAAGCGATTGATCCGGGTTTGTTCCAGCAACTGAAGTCTATGCAAATGCCGATCGTTCAGCATAACATGACGATTGCCTATACCTGGGTCTTCGGATTCTGTGCGCTTGCTTATCTGATTGCATGGTTTGTCATGCACACGCTGGTACCTAAATTTAAGAAAATCGATTTATAAATTGATTGACTATTTTCTCATTGACTATTTACCCTTTATGCGCCAATCTTGTCTGGCGTCAAATGGTAAATAGTCAATGATCTAATGGTAAATGGTTATTTCCTTCCGGGATAAGCCTTCAAAGCCACTTCGAGGCATTCCACCGCCTCCTTAAGATCTTCCTTGTTCAGCACATAAGCCACCCTCACCTGGTTATGTCCGATGCCGGGAGTAGAATAAAATCCCGAAGCAGGCGCCATCATGACGGTTGCCCCTTTGTACTCGAACTCTTCCAGCATCCACTGACAGAACCTGTCGCTGTCGTCGATAGGAAGCTCAACCATGGAATAAAATGCCCCCATTGGCATGGGCGAGAATACACCCTCCAAATTGTTTAGCGCATTGATAAAATAGTCCCTCCTACCGAGATACTCCTTGTAAACCCCTTCCATGTATTCGGGCGGTGAATCCACGGCGGACTCTGCTACGACCTGACCCAGCATTGGCGGGCACAGACGTGCCATGGCAAGTTTCGAGATAGTCTTGATAACAAGTTTGTTTTTGGAGACCAGCGATCCGATCCTGATCCCGCAGGCGCTGAACCTTTTTGAAACAGAGTCGATCATCACCACGTTTTCCTTGATCCGCTCCAACTCCAAAACGGAATAGTGGACTTTACCGTCATAAACAAATTCGCTGTAAACCTCATCTGCCAAAAGATACAAATCGTATTTCAACACCAGGTCCTGCAATTGTTCCAACTCTTCCCTGGTATACACATAACCTGTAGGATTGTTTGGATTGCATATAAAGATCCCCTTGGTTTTTGCCGTAATTACCTTCTCAAACTCGGCTATAGAAGGAAGCTGAAAGCCTGTTTCGATGGTCGATGTAATCGGCCTGATCACAACATTATTGGCAATGGCAAAGGATTGATAATTGGCATAAAAAGGTTCCGGGATAATCACTTCATCTCCCGGGTTAAAACAAACCATGAACGCAAAAGAGATGGCTTCTGAACCGCCGGTAGTAATCAGAATCTGCGAGGCATCCACCTCCAGGTTCCTGTCGCGGTAATATTGGGCAAGCTTCTTCCGGTAGGTTTCATTTCCAAATGAATGGCCATAGGGGATCAGATCAAAATTAAAATTTCTGATTCGCTCGATGGCATGCTGAGGGGTTTTGATGTCGGGCTGACCAATATTCAGATGATACACTTTTATACCACGCGATTTGGCTTTTTCGGCAAAAGGCACCAGTTTTCTGATGGCCGATTCAGGTAACTCCACTCCTCTGTTTGATATTACAGGCATTCCGTTTTTGTTCAATTGTTTGAAAGTGTCAAAGATACAATTATAATTATTTCGATTTTTCACTCAAATGCTTTCTTTTTGTTAAGAAATCAATCTAAATTTTTAAAATCGTATAGCAATTAATGATTCTGCCTACCCAACTGAAAAACTACTAAAGGCGCCAAATACATGGTGTTTCTTTGCTTAATTTTGACACAAATAAAATTTATTACCATGATTATCGGACTTCCAAAAGAGATTAAAAATAACGAAAACCGTGTCGCACTTACTCCTGCTGGAGTTGCAGAACTGGTTAAGAGAGGAAATGTTGTTTATATACAGGCAACTGCCGGTAATGGCAGCGGATTTGCCGATGCTGAATATGTAGGGGCCGGTGGTACTATTTTACCAACAATTGAGGAGGTATATGCTATTGCCGACATGATTGTGAAAGTAAAAGAACCGATTGAATCGGAGTATCCTTTGATCAAAGCCGGACAGTTGGTCTATACCTACTTCCACTTTGCATCTTCTGAACCATTGACACATGCGATGATCAACCGAAAAGCCGTTTGTCTGGCTTACGAAACCGTTGAGCTTGACGATCGTTCCCTGCCACTTCTTATTCCTATGTCTGAAGTTGCCGGAAGGATGTCGATTCACGAAGGGGCCAAATATCTGGAGAAAACATTTGGTGGTCGCGGGATGTTGCTGGGAGGCGTTCCCGGAGTATTACCTGCCAAGGTATTGATCCTCGGTGGTGGTATCGTTGGGACTGAAGCTGCCAAGATGGCTGCCGGACTTGGCGCAGACGTCACTATCATGGATATCAGCCTCAAACGCCTTCGCTACCTCGATGATATCATGCCAGCCAATGTTAAAACACAGATGTCGAACGACTACAACATTCGTTCACAGGTAAAGGTTAGCGACCTGATTATTGGGGCAGTGCTTATTCCTGGAACAAAAGCTCCATACCTGGTTACCAAAGACATGTTGAAAACGATGAATCCTGGTACTGTCATGGTTGACGTAGCGGTAGATCAGGGTGGATGCATCGAGACTACAGTTCCTTCGACCCACGATCATCCAACCTATGTTGTGGATGAAGTGATTCATTATACGGTTGCCAATATGCCTGGAGCCGTTCCGCGTACCTCAACCATCGCATTGACCAATGCCACCCTTCCATACGCTATTAGCCTTGCCTCTCACGGCTGGAAGAAAGCCTGTACCGAAGACAAAGCACTTCGCAAGGGACTCAACGTGGT
>JBBIUJ010000182.1:0-8324 GCA_037440345.1 Prolixibacter sp. | reverse complement strand
GCAATCAGAATATGAAAAAGTTGGAAACAGTTGTCTGTTATGGTCTGGATGGCGTCCCTGGTAAAGAGTTTCAAATCCAGCAATACCTGGTCATTTCTGGACCTGCCGCTGTGAATCTTTTTTCCTGTCTCACCGAGCCGGGTCGTCAACATAAGTTCAATTTGGGAGTGAATATCTTCTACCCCTTCATCGATCGCAAATTTTCCGTTGGCGATCTCACGGTAGATATTCTTTAACTCTTTGGAAAGTAATACCAACTCTTCTTTTTGCATCAAACCAATATGCTCAAGCATTTGAATATGTGCCAAAGAGCCAACGACATCAAATTTTGCAAGAAAAAAGTCCATCTCACGGTCATTTCCTACTGTAAAAGATTCGATCAGATCGTTGATTTTTGTCCCTTTATCCCAAAGTTTCATGTCTCTTTTTACTTATAACCAGCCGATTTCATGATAATATTGAGATTAATCATGAGTTGAATCGGCGAAATTACACCGATTTTAATTTATGCTTCAATTTTATTAGCACAAAAGGAACAAACTCCCTTTAGGTAATAATGGTGCTCATCAATTCTAAAACCTTCGAGCATGGGATTTGGAAGTTCTTCTTGCCGGATCCGGAAATCGATCACTCCGGAACATATTTTACACTTAAAATGTCCGTGCGTAGAGGTGTCCGCATCGTAGCGAACCTCATTGCCTTCTATGTTAAGTGCCAGTGCTACACCGGATTGAACAAATAGATTGAGTACGTTGTAAATAGTCGTTTTAGACAATCCGTTGATTTCATGAATCAGGTCGCTGTAGATCATATCAACCGTTGGATGGTTGCGTTTTGAGACCAAATAGCTCATGATTTTGACCCGCTTTTGTAGCGGTCTAATCCCGCTTTTAAGCAGGTAAGCAGAAATTTGTTGCTGTTCCATTCTGTTTTTCTGAATTCAGTACAAATATGCTAGTTTTTTTTTAATGAACAAAACGTCTGAGTAACTGTTTTACAGTTTAGTAACATTTTAAATTGCATATTGATTTTTGAAAATATTTTTGTTAACTTAACAATGGAAATTTGTTTAATTCTATTAATTGAATTATTTTTGTAATCATTTCAATTTATATTTAAAAATTTAGATATGTGTACATTAGTTGGTAAAAAAGCGCCTTCATTTAAGGCTGCCGCCGTAATCAACGGCAATGATATCGTCGGCGACTATTCACTTGAACAGTTTGTTGGAAAAAAGTATGTGGTATTCTTTTTCTATCCACTCGATTTTACTTTTGTCTGTCCCACAGAAATTCTGGCTTTTCAGGAAAAACTAGCTGAGTTTGAAAAGCGGAATGTGGCTGTTGTTGGTTGTTCGGTTGATTCAGAATTTTCCCACTGGGCCTGGTTGAACACTGAAAAGAAAAACGGTGGGATCAAAGGAGTAAAATTCCCGTTGGTTGCAGACTTGTCCAAGACAATTGCTGAGAACTATGGAGTTCTGGCCGGAGAGTATGAAGTAAATGATGAGGGCCAATCCTCATTTGTTGGTGCGCCGGTTGCCTACAGAGGACTATTCCTTATCGACAAGAATGGGGTAGTACGTCACCAACTGGTCAACGATCTTCCGTTGGGACGTAATGTTGATGAGGCTATCAGGATGGTAGATGCCCTGATCCATTTCGAAGAGTTCGGCGAAGTTTGCCCTGCCAACTGGAAACCGGGAGAAGATGCGATGAATGCATCTGCTGAAGGTGTGGCCAGTTATCTGTCCAATCATTGATGTTCATAAGATTCGATCTTATATAAGTGCAAATCAAAATTAAAATTACAAATGAAAATCAATCGTTACGAAGACATTTCCCAAATCGAAAGGGAAGCAAAGCGCGATTACATTGACCGTCATTCGGCTTTTGTTCATTGTGCCGCAACTGCCGTTAAAGGTGAAAAATTCAAGGTTAAAATCCAGGTAGGGGAAGAGTACAAACACCCTGACGATTTTGATCATTACATCAGCTGGGTGCAGCTTTGGGATGGAGAGAAGATGCTGGCTCAAACTACTCTTTCTGCCGGAACCATGGGCAGCGCTCCAAGTCAGGTAGAGGTTGATTTATACATCGTACCTACCAAAAGCATGAAACTGATGGCCCATGCATTCTGCACCAAGCATGGTTTATGGCAAAGCAATGAGGTTGCCGTTGCAGTTGCAGAATAGAGGAATGTTTAACCTAAATTAACTTTGATTATAAGCTCTTAATACAACATGCTTGTATCTTTGAGGCGTTGCTGAAAAGCATTTTTTCATAGGATTAAGGTTAGTTAGGTTAAGTCAGAAAAGGGTGTCGCTCGACACCCTTTTCTTATTCAAACAATCCCTCTTCACGGACCAGCATCAGAATAGCCGAATGAGGAAGTATCAAGTATTTCTCATTTTTGAATTCTATATCGAATCCCATTTTATTCAGGTAAACAGCAAGATCCCCTACCCGTGCCTGCAAGGGTACATATTTTACCTCGTCTTTGATCTCCTTCCATGGTTCGTCATCATCGGTCATGGCCGGAATCGGGAAGCCAGGGCCGGTTTTAATGACATAGCCCGAATGAACACTCTCTTTTTCTACCGCTGCGGGTGGAAGGAACAACCCGGAAGAAGTTTGCTGGTTGGGATTTTTCGGTTTTACCAACACCCTGTCTCCAACAAGAATGATCTTTTCCAGATCTTTTTCACTCAAATTTAATGCCATTCAACTTTACTTTTATCTATACTACAAATATCCCGAATTTATCTGTAATAAACGATTTGGAAGCTAACAAAATGTATAAAAAAGCAGTGCCCTGAAAGGCTTTGGTGCAATTTGTTAATTTTGTGCAATATTCAAACTCGAATTAAGATAGAATCAAATGGAATCGATCAGGGAGATCTACAAAATAGGATACGGACCCTCCTCCAGTCACACAATGGGTCCCAAAAAGGCTGCTGAGACATTTTTGAAAAAAAATCCCTCTGCCACCTCTTTCAGGGTGACGCTTTATGGAAGTCTGGCGGCAACTGGCAAAGGTCACCTCACTGATTTGGCGATTATCAATACCTTTAAACCTTATCCTGTCGAATTTGAATGGTTGCCTGCTGTTTTCCTTCCCCGACATCCGAATGCGTTGAAGTTTGAGTCGATGGATGCGGATAAAAATGTGATTGACAGATGGATAGCCTATTCTGTTGGAGGCGGTTCGATTGTTGATGATCTGACAGTTACCGAAACCAGACAGGTTTATCCTGAAAACAGCATGGATTCCATTTTGAATTGGTGTTTCGACAATGGCAAGAGTATTTGGGAATATGTTGAAGAACACGAAGATCCCGATATATGGGACTACCTGGCAGAGGTTTGGACGGTCATGCAAAATGCCATTAAACGCGGGCTAGAGACTGAAGGCCCGCTTCCGGGGATTCTCAATTATCCGAGAAAGGCTTGTGCATATTATGAAAAGACCAGGTATTTTGAACCGGATATTAAAAAGCGTGGGATGATCTATGCCTATGCGCTGGCAGTTTCTGAAGAGAATGCTGCCGGTGGTCTGATTGTGACAGCGCCGACTTGTGGGGCGTGTGGAGTGATGCCTTCGGTACTGAAATATTCCAGCAAGTTTTACAAAATGTCTGACAAGAAAATATTGAAAGCATTGGCAACGGCCGGACTTGTTGGGAACATCGTAAAAACAAATGCCTCCATTTCAGGAGCAGAAGTGGGTTGTCAGGGGGAGGTTGGAACAGCCTGCGCCATGGCTTCGGCGGCTGCAACGCAGATGAGCGGAGGAAGTATTTTTCAGGTCGAATATGCAGCAGAAATGGGACTGGAGCATCACCTTGGCTTAACCTGCGATCCTGTTGCCGGATTGGTGCAGGTGCCCTGCATCGAGCGGAATGCCTTTGCTGCCGCCCGTGCCATCAACCACAACAACTATTCGATGCTTTCTGATGGCCGGCACATGATCAGTTTTGATAAAATTGTACAAACCATGGCCCAGACCGGGCACGATCTTCCCTCCATTTACAAGGAGACATCGGAAGGAGGTTTGGCACATTTTCATTTGTTAAAATAAAATTCTCACCCCTTCACTCAGAGTGACGGGGTGAGAATTATTAGAAATTGATCGTAACTATTATTTAATCAGTTCGATACTGCGTTTGACGAAGTTGGCCAACGCTTCTCCTTTCAACATGTTGTTGGCAAGGAAAGCGAGATCGACCAATTGATTAGCCAGGGGATTGGAGGCGCCAAATTGCTCTAGCTTTTCGCGTCTTTCGGCTTCAATTTTGGAGATATTGTCTCTGGTTTCATTCAAAAGATCCTTCTCTTCCTGTGGTACCTCTTCATCTTTTTTGCCCTCTTTCAGTTTTTCAAGTGAGCCCTTTTGATCGCTTAATTTGGCCAGTTCACCACGGAGTTTGGTGAGCTCACCACCAAGATGCGACTCCTTCTCGTCCATAACCTTCTTAACCAAGGGATGTGAGAGGTTCACAACAAGGTTGTAACTATCGGGCATCTCGCCATAGAAACTCATTCCTGCCTGCATCTTGGACATGTCCTTCATCCGGCGCATGAATTCATTTTGGGTGATCACCATGGGAGAACCTGTCTCTCCAAGATTTTGAAAATCGATGATAAACTGTCCTCGTTCTTTAGGAATTACAGACTGGAAGATTGGACTTAACTCATTCTTCTCATCGGTCGTCAGCACAACCTGGTCGAGATCATCCTTGGCAATAAGTTTCTCAACAACATCCGCATCAACCCTGACAAAATGAGATTCAGGGAATTTCTGTTCGAAATGGTTGAGCAGTGGTGTAGCGAGGACATCATCCATCAATAAGACATCATAGCCCTTGCTTTTGGCAGCTTCAATAAAGCTGAACTGTGCTTCTGCATTGGTTGCATAGAGGTAGACAAGCTTCTTGTTCTTGTCTGTCTGGTTGCCTTCAATCAGTGATTTGTACTCATCCCAGGTGAAGAGTTTGTTCTCGGTATTTGTGAAGAAGAAGAATTTCAACGCTTTCTCGTAGAATTTCTCATCCGTCAACATTCCGTACTCGATAAATAGCTTCAAATCGTTCCATTTCTCTTCAAGTTCAACTCTCTTCTCTTTAAAAATATCCTGAAGACGGTCTGCTACCTTTTTGGTGATATGGCTGCTGATCTTCTTTACATTTGAGTCGTTCTGCAGGTAAGAGCGCGAAACATTGAGAGGAATATCCGGCGAGTCTAGCACGCCATGGAGCAAAGTCAAAAATTCAGGTACAATACCTTCGACCGAATCGGTTACAAATACCTGGTTGCTGTAAAGCTGTATCTTATTTTTCTGAACTTCAAAATTGTTTTTCAACTTTGGGAAATAGAGAATTCCGGTAAGGTTGAAAGGATAATCCACATTCAGGTGGATGTTGAACAGTGGCTCATCAGCCATTGGATATAACTGACGGTAAAAATTGGTGTAATCCTCCTCTTTCAGATCAACAGGTTTTTTTGTCCAGGCAGGCGCCACATCGTTGATCTGATTGTCAGTCTCCGTATCTTCATATTTGCCATCTTTCCACTCTTTCTTTTTTCCAAAAACAACAGGAACCGGCAGGAATTTGCAATACTTATTCAATAATTCGGTGATCCTGTTTTCCTCCAGGAATTCCGACGAATCCGTATTTATGTGCATGATAATGTCGGTACCCACGCTCTCCTTTTCTGTCTCCTCCATCATGAATTCGGGAGATCCATCGCAGACCCAACGAACAGCTTTTGCATTTTTTTTATATGATTTCGAAATGATCTCCACCTCTTCCGAAACCATGAACGAAGAGTAGAATCCTAACCCAAAATGTCCGATAATGGCATTTGCATCGTTCTTGTACTTTTTCAGGAATTCGTCTGCCCCGGAAAAGGCGATCTGGTTGATGTACTTTTCAACCTCATCAGCAGTCATTCCGATGCCGTTATCCGACACCGTAAGCGTTTTTTGCGCCTTGTCGATCGATACTTTGACGCTTAAAGCATCTATTTGTTCACTGTATTTGCCTGCAGAAGCCAATGTTTTGAGCTTTTGGGTGGCGTCCACGGCGTTGGAAACGATTTCACGAAGAAAAATATCGTGATCAGAATAGAGAAATTTCTTGATAATTGGGAAAAGGTTTTCACTGGTAACCCCTATTTTTCCTTTCATATTCAATGCTATTTTAAGTTAAAGATTTCATGTGACAACAGAGTTTATCAAAGCCTGTGCCAATAGGTTTCGGCTGACTATATGGCAGTATTTTCAGACGGGAATTTGTTTCGATGGCATCTTGTACTGAAATTTTGACAAGGAGAATCAGGACCTGGAGTGAAAAGTTAGCGGATTCAAAAGAGATGTTGCCGCAGACATAAGACATGAGATAAAAGAGATGAGACACGGGTCTCGAATGAAGATAAGGTGCTGATTGTTTGTTTTTTACTTTATTCTTTACCCTTTGTCCTTTCCCCTTTTTATTGGGAGGAAAACCATTTCTGCAGATTAAAAAAATCAAAAACGGAGGGTTTATTCGAGAGAGGGAAAATGGCACGGGAGGAGCGACTCGAACGCCCGACACCTGGTTTTGGAGACCAGTGCTCTACCGACTGAGCTACACCCGTATCTGCGGAGAGAGAGGGATTCGAACCCCCGGTACCTCACGGTACAACGGTTTTCAAGACCGCCGCAATCGACCACTCTGCCATCTCTCCTTGTTTGCGACTGCAAAAGTAAACCTTTTTTCCAATCGGCAAAAAATTCCCATAAAAAATAATCTTCCGTTTTATGATAAAAAGTGTGTGAAAATTTTGATATTTAGAAAATTGTGTTGAAATTAGTCCAAGTAAATCATTTGAATCAATTTTATTTAAAACTGGCCAAATGAAGGTTCCTTCTGAAGAAATTGTGTTGATTACATTTTTGTTAAAACCTGGTGAATTGAACTGAATAAACGCAATATCTTTCGGGAAAATCTAGATTATTAACCATTTATTATCCTTATTAGTTATGAACAAAGCGCAATTAATTGACGCCGTCGCTGCAGAAGCAGGAATGACCAAAGCTGATGCCAAAAAGGCTATCGAAGCTTTTGTTAAAACAACAACTGAAGCCTTAAAACAAGGCGATCGTCTGGCTCTTGTCGGATTTGGATCTTTCTCAGTTTCTGACCGTCCTGCACGTACAGGCCGTAACCCTCAAACCGGTGCTACCATTAAAATCGCTGGTAAAAAAGTCGTTAAATTCAAAGCTGGCAACGAATTGACAGATGCTGTACAGTAACGATGACCGCCTAACAAAAAAAGGGAGCAGCAGCTCCCTTTTTTTGTCCCTGAATGAATCAAAGATTCTGCATTGAATGGAGTTTTTTGTAGATCCCGTGTTTGATTGACAACAGCTCATCGTGTGTTCCGCGCTCAACAATTTCCCCTTCATGGAAAACGCATATAAGGTCTGCCTTCTTGATGGTTGAAAGCCTGTGTGCGATAACGATTGATGTACGGTTCTTCATCAGGTTTTCCAGTGCTTCCTGAACCAGTTTTTCAGATTCAGTATCCAGTGCAGAGGTGGCTTCATCCAAAATCAAAATGGGCGGATTCTTCAGTACTGCCCTGGCGATTGAGATCCGCTGGCGTTGTCCACCGGACAGTTTGCCGCCCCTGTCCCCGATATTGGTCAAGTAACCATCCGGCGATGTGGTGATAAACTCATGCGCATTGGCCACTTTCGCTGCCGCTATAACCTCTTCCATGGTGGCAGTTTCGACACCAAAGGATATGTTGTTGTAAAAGGTGTCATTAAACAGGATTGGATCCTGGTTGACATTGCCCATTAGTCCACGCAGATCGGCGATTTTGTAATCCCGGATATCGATGCCGTCAACCAGTATACTCCCTGATTGAAGGTCCCAAAAGCGCGGGAGCAGGTCGACAAAGGTTGATTTTCCGGAACCGGACTGTCCAACCAATGCTATCGTTTTCCCCTTTTCAATGGTTAAGGAGACATTTTTGAGCACCTCGTCCTCTATGTATTTGAAACCAACATTTCGGTACTCAATACTTTTATTGAACTCCTTCACCGCAACGGCATCCGGTTTGTTGACGATGTTGTTTTCGGCGAGCAGGATCATGTCGATCCTTTGCATCGAAGCCAAACCTTTTTGAACGGAATACAAGGCAGTTGAGAAGGATTTGGCTGGGTTTATGATGCTATAAAAGAAGGTAAGGTAGGTAATGAATGCCTGAGGTGTCAGATCACTGGTGTTGCTTAATACCAGACGGCCCCCATACCACAAAACCACAACGATTACC
>JBBIUJ010000181.1:0-8335 GCA_037440345.1 Prolixibacter sp. | reverse complement strand
TCATATCAGCCAGGGTTCGGTATTGTATGAAGTAGCTGATCTTTCACGTGTTTGGGTTTTGTTTGATGCCTACGAAAGCGACCTTCCTTTCCTGAAAACAGGCGATAAAGTTGAGTTTACAATTCAAGCTTTGCCAGGTTCATTTTTTTCCGGAAACCTGAAGTTTATTGATCCGGTAATTGATCCTGTCAACCGTGTAGCTAAAGTACGTGTCGAAATCAACAATCCAGGAGCGAAACTGAAACCTGAAATGTTTGCCACCGGACTGGTAAAAGCGAACCTCAACGAATTCAGGGATAAGCTGGTGATACCGCGTTCGGCAGTGCTTTGGACAGGCAAACGCTCGATTGTATATGTGAAACAGCCCAATATGGACGAACCCGTTTTCAAGATCCGCGAAATTGAATTGGGACCACAACTGGGTGAAAGCTATGTCGTTTTAAACGGTTTGGCAGATGGTGAAGAAATTGTGACTCAAAGCGCTTTCAGTGTGGATGCCGCGGCCCAGCTAGAAGGAAAACCAAGCATGATGAATCCTTCCGGTGACAAGGTGTCATCAATGCCGGGCATGGATATGCCGGGAGATGCCAAATCTCCGGCGACCAAAAGCATGCCGCCAATGGATATGCCTGCTGTAGTGAAACCAACAAATGCCTCCCCTACCGGGAACGCCAGGTCTCAAAGTTTACAGCATACTTTGTTTCATGTTTCAGGCAATTGCGATTTGTGTAAAGCGCGGATCGAAGCGGCTGCCAAATCTCTCTCCGGAGTTAGTGCTGCAGAATGGAACGATAAAACAAAAATGCTGCATGTGCAGTTCGATTCAACTGTTACCAATGCAGTTGCCATTCAGAAAGCAATTGCCCTAGCTGGTCACGATACGGAAAAATTCAGGGCAACGGATGAAAATTACAAAAAGCTGCCGGAATGCTGCTTGTACAGAAAATGAAGAGCCGAAAACTTGGGAAAGTCACTATTTTTCTGTAAATTTATAAGAGACATTTATGTATCACAGGACAATAAAGACAATCATGACCCTCGTGATAGTTCTGACTGTCTCAATTGTCCTGTGATTTTAAAGAAAACCTTCCTCCAATGAACAACCAATACAACCCTGATGGCTTTATCCCCAAACATGGTGGTTATAAGCGTTTGTTGAGCTACCAAAAAGCAGAAGCTATTTACGATGGTACACGCTATTTCTGCAGAAAGTATTTTCAACGATACGATCGCACCATTGACCAAATGGTGCAAGCGGCACGTTCAGGCAAACAAAATATTGTAGAAGGCAGCATGGCCTCAGGTACCTCAAAAGAGATGGAGATCAAACTCACCAATGTAGCCAGGGCCTCACTTGAGGAACTTCTGGATGATTACAAAGACTTTCTGCGCGACCGGAAGCTACAAATCTGGAACAAACAACATCCTTATTATCCTCAATTGCACAAAAGAATTACAACACCCAATGCTTCTTACGCAACTTATCAAAAAGGAATTGAAAGTCCCGATCCTGAAGTATCTGCCAATGTGTTGATAGGGTTAATAAATTTGACATCATACCTACTCGCCAAACAAATCAAATCTCTGGAAGAAGAATTCCTTCGCAATGGCGGATTGAGGGAAAAGATGTCTCAAGCAAGGATGGAAGTCTACAAAAAACGTCTTTCAAAGTCCTCTGGTAAATGAACGTATTGCACCTTCCTAAACCACTTCCCAATCAATCTTCACTATATTTGTTCAAATTTTAAATATGTCTACCATCGTTAAAAAGAGCTTTCCGGTTACGGGATTGGGTTGTGCCTCCTGCGCTATTCATGTGGAAGGGGAACTGAAGACACACAAAGGTGTACTCAGCGCTGTAGTTAATTACGCCAACTCATCAGCAATAGTCGAATTTGAAGCAGATGAAACCAATGCGTCCGATTTAAAAAATGCCATCCAGGCAATTGGGTACGATTTGCTGATTGAAACAAACAATGAAGATCAACAGGAAGAAATAAAAATTTCACATTATAAAAAACTCGTATTCAGCACCATTGGAGCAACTGTTCTTTCTGTTCCAATCGTAGTAATCGGTATGTTTCTGATGGATATACCTTATGCCAACTGGATCATGCTTTTGTTGGCGACTCCGGTGGTAGGCTGGTTTGGCCGTAGTTTCTTCGTCAACGCCTTCAACCAGGCCAGCCATGGCTCGGCCAACATGGACACACTCGTTGCCCTGAGTACCGGCATCTCTTACCTTTTCAGCACGTTTAACACCATATTTCCCGATATCTGGCACAATCAGGGCATTCACCCACCTGTCTATTTTGAAGCATCTGCAGTGGTGATTGCTTTTATCCTGCTTGGGAAAGTTTTGGAAGAGAGGGCCAAATCAAACACCTCCTCCGCCCTGAAGAAATTGATCGGACTGCAACCAAAAACTGTCAGGGTGGTGCAAAATGACGGATCAGAGCTCGAAATTTCCATTTCTCAGGTGCAGAAAAATGACAAACTACTCGTGAAGCCGGGAGACAAAATCCCGGTAGATGGCTCAATCCTGTCTGGATTTTCATATGTCGACGAGAGCACCATCACCGGTGAATCGCTTCCTATCGAAAAAGCTACTGGAGATAAAGTATTTGCGGGTACACTCAACCAAAAAGGAAGTTTCGTTCTCACTGCCGAAAAGGTGGGAGGTGAGACCATATTGGCTCAAATTATCAAGATGGTCCAGGAAGCCCAGGGCAGCAAACCTCCTGTGCAGAAGCTGGTAGACAAAATTGCCGGAATCTTCGTACCGGTTGTCATGGGAATAGCCGTTCTTGCTTTCGTGGTATGGATGGTGGCAGGAAGTGAAAACGTCGTTAGTCATGCGCTACTTGCCATGGTCTCGGTTCTGGTGATCGCCTGCCCCTGTGCCCTCGGATTGGCCACTCCCACCGCCATCATGGTTGGTATTGGCAAAGGAGCCGAAAACGGAATCCTGATCAAAGACGCGGAGAGCCTGGAGCTCGCGCACAAAGTTGATACCATTGTACTCGACAAGACCGGCACCATCACGGAAGGCAAACCGGCTGTTACGGATATTGCCTGGAATGTTCCGGTATCAAAACAGTCCGATCTCACCAAAGTGCTTTTTGCCATTGAAGCACTCTCAGAACATCCGTTGGCCGAGGCAGTTGTCGCCTTTCTGAATATCAAAACGGAAGAGCGGAAAACCCCTGATCATTTTGAGAGCATCACAGGCAAAGGAGTCGTGGCTGTTTTCGATCAGACGAGGTTTCTGGTAGGGAACAAGAAATTGATGGCCGATTACTCCGTTCA
Source organism: Prolixibacter sp. (assembly GCA_037440345.1). Lineage (GTDB taxonomy): Bacteria > Bacteroidota > Bacteroidia > Bacteroidales > Prolixibacteraceae > CAINVV01. The sequence goes on along the minus strand of JBBIUJ010000181.1, from coordinate 5,026 downwards.
ACTGCCCAAAAACTTGCACACCATCATAAAAGATTGGGAAAATGAGGCCAATACGGTTGTCTATTTTGCAACGGGCGCTGAGCTTGCGGCCATTGTAGCCATTTCAGACAAAATCAAAGCCACTTCGGCAACGGCCATCACCTCACTTCAGCAACAGGGGATCGAAGTATACATGCTTACCGGTGATAATATTCAAACTGCCGGTGCCGTAGCCGGGAAAGTCGGACTCAACAATTTCAGGGCAGAGATGATGCCTTCCGATAAGTACGATTTTGTGAAAGAGCTTCAACAGAAAGGCAAAGTTGTGGCCATGGTGGGCGACGGCATCAATGATTCGCAGGCGCTGGCCCAGGCAGATGTCAGCATCGCCATGGGGAAAGGTTCCGACATTGCCATGGACGTGGCCAAGATGACCATCATCTCCTCCGACCTTCAACTTATCTCCAAAGCCATTCGCCTGTCCAAACTGACCGTCAATGCGATTCATCAGAATCTTTTCTGGGCTTTTTTCTATAATCTCATTGGCATTCCGATCGCCGCTGGAATCTTGTATCCAATATGGGGATTTATGCTCAATCCGATGATCGCCGGGGCAGCAATGGCATTGAGTTCAGTTTCAGTAGTAAGCAATAGTTTAAGACTGAAAACACAAAAACTAATTTAACCATTGATCTATTTCAGACATTTGAGATTCCCTTCACTCTACCACATACCTCCCCCTTCCACTCCCCACCAGATTGTCGACCGACACACCATTCACGGTAATTACCACCGGTCCCTTTCGTTTCAGGTTGGTAAACTTGATTTTCACCGGTTCTTTTCCTCCAAAGTATACCTCCGATTGCCAGAAGATGGTTGGTCGGCCTTGAAACAGTGGATTGCTTTCTAGTTCAACTTTGGAAGGATTGTAAAACTCGACGGTTGGGCGGTAAAGATTGATGGGGCGCAACATTTTGTCATTGCTGTTTTGGAGGTTCCATTTGGTGCGCACCCGCGTCAGGTTAGGGTCAGAACTTCTGGTATTGATGAAAATAACCCCTCCTTGTGCGGCCTCACCATATCGAACATACCCCATTCGGCTGTCCAAAATGGTGAGCGAAGTAACTTCGCTTGGCAAGATGGTATTTACCCTGGGCCAGCCCTCATCGTAAAGGGGCATTCCATCCAATACAATCAATGCGGGCAATGGACCATGCATAAATGAGATAGTAGACCTCAGATAAATATTTGAGTTGGTAATTCTATAGGGATAAACCAGTTTGCGGATGGCGGTTTCCAAAGTTGAAGATGACCAAAGTGGCTCGTAATCGAGGCTCTTAACATTATCTGCCTGGTAAATCCTTTCGTATTCATCCTTGTAGACCTTCTCAGTCTCGTGACCGATGATGGTCACCTCGGCGATTTCAATGGTCTTCTCTTCCATGGCAACGGGCTGTTCCGATGCCGGAATGATGTGTTCTTGGATGGGAAGAAGTGGCTGCTGAAGATGCAATTTGTTGCTTTTGAAATATTGCTCGTTATAGGGGATACTTAGCATGGCTCCGGCGGCCTTGTTTTTACTTTTAACATCCGGCATCATGATAACAGATCTTGTTATTTCAGAGAGGGAATCCAACGGTAGTGAGATCTCTCCAAATCCATCGGTCACCAGATGGCGGGAAGATGCGCCTTCCAGGGAAACCAGATCGAGACTCTTCTCACGTGTTCGCTTGCCTTCATTAAGAACCTTCAATTTCAGCAGATCGTAGTTGACAGGATGAATAGTATCTGGTTTGAGTTTTTTTAAATCCCAATTGATCTTGCTCCAACCATAAACCATCAAAAGTAGGTCACGCTCCGAATCAGAGAGATTTTCGAGACCATAGGCCAATACCTTTGGGGGCAGATTACCAGGGAAAACCGGATGATAATTGAAGGTATACTCAATGCCTGGCAAAAACAACCTGGAATCCATTCCTCTCAGTGAGTCGGTTACGGCGATCGAGAAGAATCCTTCAGAGGGTTTCCCAACCCCGTCAGTGACTGAGATAAATAACTCCGTCTCTTCGCCCGGATGGGAAATCAACTTTTCCGATTGTATATTGAATAACAGATGCTTGTCACTATTCAGGTAGGTTAACCGCTCTGCCACCGGCTTCATGGAAGGGTCAAAAAGTGTGATGTTAGCTACTCCAGAAGGAATTGAACCCGTGTCAATAATGATTTGCTGCCTCTTGGTAAGGTTGACCTCCTGAAAGAAGAATTGAACCATGTTCAGTGTGCCAGCAACAATTACCTTCTCCCCCGTGTACATGCTTGATTGAATGTCGACCACCACTGATCTGTTTCCGGCAGGTGCGACTCCCAGGGAATATCCGGAAATGGTTGGTTCTGGCAAAGGCCATCGTTTCTGTCCTGCGGCTCCCTTTGTCAATTCAACGAACAATCCTGAAATGGCTTTGCAACTAAAGCTACCAGGTCCGAAAGACCCTGACCGGATGGTATCCAGAATGGAACCTAAACTATTTTTCAACAATCCCTCAATGGCTAGCGATTCTCCATTTTCGTTGGTCGCATTGAATCCGACTCGTTGTTCGACCCCATGTATAAATGAACCTCCTTCCGGCAAAAAGCGCAAGTCCATACGGGGCACAGGCCCGGCGGCATGGGCGGCCTCCGGTTTTTTACCAATGTTAATTCCCTGTTCTTTCACTGAAAGGTCTAGTTGAAATGCCTCCACTGGATTGGCGTTTTGCATTTGGCTGGTAAAGGCCACAAAATGGTAAATTTCGGATTCTGCCTTTACTGGGATGGTCATCCAACCGGAGGCTGTGGAATTCTCGATTTTAAAGCGTGAACTGTCTGCTAGCACCCGGTTGCCATTGAACAGCAAGGCATACATATGTAAGCTTTTGGTTCGGAAAACTCCGCTGAAACGATCCCTGACATAAGCCTGAAAAAAGACGGTGTCCCCAGGTCGGTATTTATTCCTGTCCAGGTGCACAAACAATTGGTCGCCGCATGTGGTATTTTGTCCAGAAGTTAGGAAATGATCGATGGAGGGTGTGGTCACTACCGTGTCGGCCTTAAATTTGGTGGCTGAGTAGGATAAAAAATCATATGGTATCAGATCGGCAATCCGCTCAGCGGCCAACTTTCCGGACCAGGTGATAGAATACGGATTTAGGAAAAATCCATTGTGATAGACTGTCACAGTATCTGAAAACTCGAGTGAGGACTTGTACCGTTGGGGCTGAAAGCCAAAGAGGCCGTTGTAAAGTTCGGAATGGGTATCCAGGTAGTTTATCAATACTGGTTTGGTGGAGAATATCCTCATTTGTTTCATCGATCTTGAAAACCTGATATTTTTCTCCGTGATCGGAATAACCTTCATCGTATCTTTACGCGATGGATCAAGTTCGGCTTGAAATAACTGAAATTTAGACTGTTTCAGGGAGTCGGTAAAGATGGACCTCAGCAGATGCAACCTGGAACCATAATAGGCCGACAGCCTGTTGCGCGCCCATTTCTTTTCCTCTTTGGCACCACCCTTTAATGGTTGAAAGTATGGGCTTCCGGTAAATTTCAACAGCTCATTTTTATCGTCGTACGAAAAATCGGTAAGATCGTACAGGATAAGGTAACCCAACGACTTGTTCTCAATTCTGAGGGATTTGAGGGATTGTCCTTTAAGCACATTGGTATTGGGAATCCGGTAAAGATAAAGATCCTCGGGATTAAGAATCTTGCAATTGAGTGAATTGATCGTTTCGCCCAGAAATAGTTTGGTGAAAGTCGCATAATTTTTTTCACGATTTTTATCTTTCGATTTCACGGTCACCTCATCCAATTGAATCTGATTTTCAGACAATTCAATATTGACGGTGAGGGCTTTCCCTTCAGCATTGATCACCAGCGATTTTGTCGTATACCCAAGACATGATAAGATTAGTTCATATACACCCTCCTGGGGGACAGTAAGGGTAAAGTATCCCTCCTTGTTGGTCATGGTACCAATTGTGGTCTTCGATAAATAAACGGCCGCGTAGGGTATGGCTTGGTTGGAATCATCCTTTACAACTCCGTTTACAACAGTCTGACCAATGAGATTGCCGGAAACCAGGAAAAGGAATGCTAATAAAACAAATAGTTTTATCATTGAGGTGAATGTATAAAAGGCGATTTAGCTATTCGAAAGGTATTATTTTATTTTCGAAAAGCAAGGGTTCTATTTAACATCTTGATGCAATTCCCAAAAGTTAAAATGGCGCTCTCCCCTCTCCCATTTGCACGTTCACACCTTCTCTCTATCTTATTTCTCTGTATCCCTTGAAAATGCCAGTGTCTTGTTCAGCGTATTCTGGGCAAGCGATTGAATGGTCTCTCCTGCCACCAATTTGTTGATTTGGTCGCGGATCATTCCATATTGATGGTGTAGCGGACAAGGGTTCTCCTCGTCACAATTTTTTAATCCAAAACCACAACCAACAAAAAGCTCCTCCCCTTCAATGGCTATGATTAGTTCTTTCAAAGGCAAATCTTTCTTTTCCGGCTCGATGAAGAATCCTCCGCCTTTCCCTTTCATGGACTTCACAAATCCTTGCTTGGCCAGGCGTTGGAATATCTTTGCTGTAAAAAAATAGGGCGCTTCGATTTCATGGGCTATCTCAGCTACACCCGGACGTCGATCCTTCAGATTTTGTAACTGAATGTAAACCATCCCTCTCAAAGCATATTCTGTCTCTTTTTTAAACACTGCAGACTGGTTTCAATGTGAATCGAAGTCAAAAATACAAAATTTAAATTTATTTTAAGTATTAAAAGACCTTTTTGTCTTTTAATAAAATATTTCTATATTTGCCCTGTAGAAATTCGAGATAGAGAGAATTAAAAAGGAACAAAACCATGGATAAGGCAACACAAAATTTAGAAAACGACCACCAGCACATTTTAAAACTAATCGATGTGATGGAGGTAATGGTCAAACAACCGGAACCGAACATCTCTCATCTGGAGGAGGTGGTCGCACTGATCAGGCAATTTGCCG
>JBBIUJ010000180.1:0-8349 GCA_037440345.1 Prolixibacter sp. | reverse complement strand
ACCAATACTTACCTGGTCTTTTGCCATTTGTCCAACCATAATTTTCTGCGCTTCAGGCATGGTCAGATCAGCAACTGCTCCGCCCCAAACGGTATGGGAACCGGTCAGTTGTTTTATTTGCTGATAAATTGGTGATTCAGGAGAGACATAGGGATTGGTCCAGAGGTTGAGTCTTATCCCCATTTCTTTCATGGTTTTCACGAAACCTGCCGGATCGGGGAAACGCGTTTTGTCCCATTCGAAAGTGCAGGGATAGGACTTGCTTTGCCAGCCGGGTTCCAGTCCGATAAAATCGAGCGGATATCCCTTTTCGGCAAAAGCTTTGGCTTCTTCGATAACTTGGTCGGCGGTAAAGAGCGACTTGACCCTTTGTGTGAAACCGAGCCCCCAGCGGGGAGGCAGGCAACCACCTCCGTTGAAAAGGTTGAAACGCCTGACAGCATCCAACGGGGTTGGACCGGCAAAAAGGTAAATTTCTGTTCCGGTAGTCGGAACAACCATCTCAACTGCATCGGAATAGGGTTGGGAACTCCATTTTTTGTCGGTGTTGCGGTCGCGGGGAGTGGGCGCCTCCGGACTATCCCGGCGGACTGCTGTTCCGGCATAAACTGTGATGTAGCGGGCGCTGTTGACAAAGACGCCGTATCCTCGGTCGGAGATATAGAATGGCACGGGTGCATGGGTCCGTCCATTGTCGGTTCCGCCATAATGGTCGACATGGAGTTGCAGGATTTTCCCACGTTGCTGAACGGTTTTGAAATTCAATCCAAATCCGTAAAGTTGTTCACCTTTCACCAACGGAAAGCGCAGAAAGGTTCTCCCTTCGGTAACTTCGGCTACGATACCGTTTTCCGGTAGCGGAAGACTGGCCTTGCCAAGTTTAGAAAGCGCCTCCATGTTGGGTTGGGCGCCTGCTGCTTTGAGCAAGTCAAACTTGTCCGGCACTCCTACGATGGTTTTCCAGACGCCGGGTGCGACCTCATTCCAGACCGGATTTTGAGATTTGACAACCAGTGATAAAAGAATCAAAACTACTGTCAGCAATGTGGCTGCCTTATTCAAAATGATTCTAATTAACATATTGATTTTCTTATTATTAGTTTGAGTTTTGTTATTGAATTATTGGCAAAATTTTATCGCTGATATCGCCATCCTTGTTGATGCAGGTAACGAGTAACGGCATCTTCATCCCCATTTTGGGCGAAGAGTGAAGGCAAGAGGAAGAGGAGCAAGAACAATAGAAAGAGGCTCAGTGTACCGGGATTGTTTGTTGTTTCTTTGTTAAGAGCCATACCTTAATTTATAAACCATAATTAATTGAAAGTCAAATGATAAATTTTGTTTGGTGTTGTTATCCATTCATAGAGTTTTCCAGAGGGTAGGGGTAGGACTAGCGGTGTGGTTTTGCTGTTGTTTTCGAAAGCCACCTGATCGGGTTGCTGCAGAAGCGGATTGCTGCTTTTACCGGAAGCGGCCTGCAATTTTGCTTCGCGGCAGGTAGCTCTCCCGGCTACTTTGATCCGGCAGTTGCCGCCCACATTGGAGACAATTGCAGCTTCGGTAAGTTTTCCGTTTTCCCATTTCATGTCAACAACAAAACCTCCGCGGGTTACCAGACCTTTGATTTCGCCTGTCGGCCATTCTGAGGGCAGGGCAGGGAGCAGGTGGATAAACCCCTCATGGCTCTGCACCAGCATCTCCGCAATACCGGCCGTACCTCCGAAATTGCCGTCGATCTGGAACGGCGCATGAGCACAAAAAAGATTTGGGTAGGTGCCGCCACCGCCCTTTGCTTCGCTTTTTGGACCAAGGTACCTCAGGCCATCCTTCAGGATTTTAAGCGCGTGGTCACCATCTTTCAGCCGTGCCCACCAGTTGATCTTCCACGCCATCGACCAGCCTGTGCTGACATCACCCCGGTGAACCAGTGTTTGTTTGGCAGCCTTTGCCAATTCGGGCGTAAATTCAGGGGAGATCTGGTTCCCGGGATACAAACTAAAGAGATGGGAAATATGCCGGTGGGTATCTTTCGGATCGTCCCAGTCTTTGAACCACTCCTGGATTTGACCATATTGGCCAATATGGAAAGGATAGAGGCGCGGGATTGCCTTTTCGATTTTAGCAGCAAACTCCTTGTCTGCATTCAGTTCCTTTGATGCATGCAGACAGTTGGAAAAGAGCTCGCGAATGATCGACATATCCATTGTGGATGCCATCGAGATTTCGTAATCTTTTCCATCCACTTTAAAGGTGTTCTCTGGGGAGGAGCCGGGATTGGTCACGAGGAGTCCGTTTTTATCCTCAACAAGCCACGCCAGACAGAACTCAGCAGCCCCTTTCATGAGCGGCCAGGCCTGCTTTTCCAGGAAAATTTTGTCGCCGGTATACTGGTAATGTTCCCAGAGATGCCGGCAAAACCAGGCGCCTCCCATGGGCCAGGCCGACCAGCGCGGCGAACCCCGGGGATCCCAATCCTCGCCGCCAGCCGGGGCAGTTTTGGCCCAGATATCAGAATTGTGGTGCACACACCAACCGGATTGAATGCCATAGTTGATTTTGGCTGTTTGAGTTCCGTTCACTGCCAGCCCTTTCAGAAAATCGAAGAGCGGCTGGTGGCACTCGGAAAGGTTGGTCTCCTCGGCAGGCCAGTAATTCATCTCAGTATTGATATTGGTGGTATAGTTGCATCCCCAGGGAGGCTGAACGAATTGGTTCCAGACTCCCTGCAGGTTGGTTGGTGGCGTGCCGGGCCTGGAGGAGGAGATCATCAGGTAACGACCATACTGAAAATAGAGTGCCACCAATCCATTGTCGGCCTGACCTTTGTTGACGGCAAGCAGCCTATCGTCGGTTGGGAGGTTCATTTTTTGTTTCCCCAGACTGAGGTCAACCCTTTCAAACAGTTTTTGGTAATCCGTCAAATGTTTGCCAAGCAAATCCTGGTAAGAAGAAGCGGAAACTTTTGCCATTTGTCCGGACGCAATGGCTGCGGGATCTTTCCCCTCTTTCCCGGGAGATTTGTCGAAACCGTTGAAACTGGTGGCTTCAGTCATCAGTATCGTTACCTCGTCCGCATTTTTAACCCCAACAGAATTGCTGTCGGAAGTCAGTTCTCCGCCTTTTGCGATCAGTTTCAGGTGTATCTCAAAGTTCATTCCCTCGCCGCCCGGTTCATCGTAGACAATTTGCTGTGGTTCGTCGTTGCGGTGTGCCACATATTTGGGCGCTTTTCCGGTCAGGATAAGGTAACCCGGGGATACTACCCTGACGGCATAATGAAGTTTGGAAGAGAGCATAGCGTCGAAGGAGATGCTTTTCCCGACAGAAGCGGATAGCCTGATTACCATGGTCTGATCAGGAAAACTAACGAATGACTCGCGCTGGTAGGTTACCTGATTTTTGGTAAAAACTACCGTGGAGAGCGCCTTGTGCAAATCGAGGTTCCTCCTGTAATTTTGGACCAATGTATCCACGAAATTAAACTTCAGGAACAGGTCTCCCATGGGCAGATAGCGTGCAGAATAGGGACCATGCATTCCCTTCCAGAGGGTAGCGGCCTGTCCATAATCACCGTTGAAAATGGCCTCCCTCACTTTTGGCAGGATTTCGGGTCCCTTGGGTTTGTTGCCCTGAACAGGAGCCCCCGACCAAAGGGTGTGGTCGTTCAGGGAGTATTGTTCGTTTTTGATGCCTCCGAATACCATCGCACCTGTGGTTCCATTGCCAAGCGGAAGCGCCTCTTCCCAAACTTTGGCCGGACGGTCGTACCACAATTCAAGCGGCTGAGTTTTTTGTTGTGACAGGGCCGGGAAAGCAATCGAAACAAGGCAAATAAGCAGGACAGTGTATTTTTTCATAATATAGTTTGAGATGAGATGTAAGATATTAGATATAAGACAGTTACGAAATGATGTAGTCAGTTTTTATTTTTGTTAAAATCGTCATTGTCAATTGTCCATTATCAATTTCCCATCAATTGAGATAGATCGTCAGTTTGGATTGCTGGTCCCAGATTTTATCAAAAAGAACTTTCCCCGACTGGATAACCACCACCCGGGCATTTTTCCCCTTTCGGGATACCTCAATGTTAAAATCTGATTGAAAAGCCCGAATGTTGTTCAGTTTCATAAAATTCCATCCGGCTGGAAGAAGGGGAGCCATTGTAAAACTTCGAAAGCCAACAGGTTCAATGCCAAACAATCCTTCGGTAACCACGCGGCAATATAGTCCCGATTCTGCTGAAAGATGTCGCTGGTTCCCTTCCGGCCAGGCTTCTACCGGATAGGGGACATGTTCGCCCAACAACCTTTTGGCAGAATAGTAACAGAAATAGGGCGTTACCTGGTCGGTGGCACCGGCTGCAAAGAGACCTTTGAAGGTGTGCAGGGTCGATCTGTCCCAAAAAGTTTTGGTGCCCGATTCGGTTAGCACTCCATCGCGGCTCCACAAATAATCTGAAAATAGCGCATTCATGGTCGCCTCTTTCCGGTCGAAAATTCCCATGTTGAGCGGGTAGCAGATCCAGGCCCTGAGCTTGGTATTCCCATCATAATAGCGGTAGGTATCGAATCCCTGGACCTTACTTCCAAAATATTTTTCGATGGCTCCACGGAGTTCGTCTGCACGTTTTCCATACATAGCCGCCTCCTTGGTTTTCCCCAACTGCATGGCCAGATGGGCTGCACTGATGAGTCCGCCGTAAGCCAGCGAATTGGTTGCCAGATTGTAATCGCCACTTTCAAAGCGATTTTCCAGTTCGTCGGAATTGGAAAAGATGACCCCTTCGGGCGATTTCTTCCGTTCGAGGTATTCGAGGCACCATGTTATCAGAGGCCAAAGTTCTTTGGCCGCATTCCTGTCCCCGTAAGCCAGGGCAAAACGTGAGGCGCCGTAGGCAATCATCGCCTGGTCGCCACGGTCCTTGGCCCCATGCCATGTGCTTACCCCTTCGGCGATGATGGAACTTGGGATAGGTGTGTATTCGGGATTCATAAACCTGGCAAAATGGCGGAAAGAGTTCATGGCCGACTCGTTGCCGTTGATATTTCCCAGAAAAGGGAAGAACGGGTTGATGTATTCGGCCTGGTCGTTGGCCCAGATGGCTGCATAGTAGGCGCCACCGCCCGGACCGTGCATCAGTCCGCCTTTGGTGTCATAAATGCTTTCGGTACCCCGGATTTTCGCGAATGAAAATTCGCGGTTGACGGTGTCGTTGGGTGTTTCGAGCCGGAGGTTGCCAAGGATCCCGCTGATCATTTCAACGCGCTTGGACATCTCCCAGTTGGCCGACCAGGCATATGGCTCTTCGTTGACTTTTCTTGCCGAAAATATTACTGCGAATTCAAGTTCTCCGTTTGGATCGATCGTGAAATTCCCTTTTTTGGAAGATTGGACACTGACCACATATTCGCCATAAACACCTTCCTCAGGTTTGCTGTGAAGGTCAGCCACATCATGGATAATCTCGATCGGAAGGGCAGAGGCAGAATTGTTTTTCAACTTGTAGATTTCAATGAAGGCAGCCTTGTCGACCGATGGGAAGATGATTTTTTCAAGCGAAAGCGGAGTATTTGTGTGGCTCGAAATGGTAAGCATCCCTTTGTGGTGAAAACTTGCCGGAATCTCTTGGATGACTGTGCCATTTACCAAAATATTGGGTTCACTTCCCCGGTCAAATTTCCGGGAGAAGCTGGCATGGGTGTTGTTTGGAATGGTCCTAAGCATCGGGAATATCAGCTGTTTTTTCAGGATCAGTGCCTGAGCCGAATCGATTCCGTAGGTGACAATGGCCGAAATCTGACTTCCGCTCATTTCAATGTTGTCGTTATGGATATCGCCGGGCTTGATGGTCCAGGCAATTCCGCCATCCGCGGCAAGGGTCCACCTGACGAAATCCCTCTGAGCCTGGACTATCAGGGTACTAAATAAAACTATAAACAGGGTTAGTTTACCTCTTCTCATAAAATTTGGTAGATAATTCTTTGGTATGTCTGATCAATTCAATCCCGCCAAAATCCCCGTGACCGGGAATAACAATTTTTGCTAAAGTGAATTTTTTCAGCAATTTATTCAAAGTTTTCGGATAGGCAACGAGGTCGGCATCACCGGTATTTCCCAAATCTTTTGAACTCAGGCTCTTCACCATACAGCCTGCAAAAAGAATTTGTTCGGAGGGAATCCAGGCAACGATATTATCGGAGGTATGGGCTGCTCCCAAATAGTAAAGCATGATCTGCGCATTACCAAGCTGTAGTTGAAGCGAATCTTTAAAACCATGCACCGGGACGGGTAAGCTTTTCGACTTAGTTATCTCAATTGTTTTTTGGCTGGCATAAGATTCAATTCCCTGTTTTTGCAGGTAGCCCAATCCACCGATGCAGTCTCTGTGCCAATGGTTTGGGGCAAATCCGACGATCTTCAGTTTCATCGAATCTCTGATCCAGGATACTAATTTCTCAGTCTGGTCAACGGTAACCGGTGTGTCAAAAAGGAAAGCCTTTTTTCCATTGATGAAGATCAGGCCATTTGACTGAACCATGCCATATCCGGATATTTCCGAAGCTGAAACATGCACATAGGCAGTTTCAGACAATTTGACCAGCTCTATATTTTCGGAAACTTTGATCCGCTGATAATTACCTTGCGAAAATCCATTAAAATGAATTAGTCCGACCAATATGACAATCATCCATTTTTTCATTTTCTCTTTAATTTATGTTATTTCACACGTAAATATTATTAGTAAATAATTGAACATCAGATCGTACGTATGAAACTCGCAAGTAGATTTGCATTGCCTTTTGTGTGCAGAGCCCATGCTCGTTTCATTCCGTCCGATCCCGAAACTTCTCATTTCTCAATATTTGTTCGCGGACGGTTCATCCTTCATCATTCCCAATCCGGGGTGTCGCTCCTTCGTCGCTTTACCCCGGATTACAATACAGGTCATGGTGTTAAATTGCCCTTCAGGGTAATCCTGATCACTGAGGCAACAGCATCCGGCGCCTTTCCCGGAAGTGAAATTTCCAAACCGTTGGCGCTACTTTTGGTTTGCAGCAATTTCCCATCAGCCAAGCCGGTTGCAGATATTACCTGTTGGGTCAGGCCTGCAACTGTTAGTTTGCCATCTTTTGGCCAATCGAATACCGACAGATAGAGAACGGTATTTCCATGCAACACTTTGTGCGTGCAACGGCCCCAGGGCAATGCCCCAATTGGGGAAGCCTTTGTGGCATAGATTGCTTCGCCATTTATCTTCATCCAGGCTCCGACAGCCTTTAGTCTTTCGATGCTGGGTTGCGGAATCTGGCCAAGAGGATCAGGTCCGACATTGAGCAGATAGTTGCCTCCTTTTGAAGCAATGTCGCAGAGATTGCGTATCAGAGTTTCGGGCGATTTCCACTTGTCATCGCTGGTTCTGAAACCCCAGGTTCCGTTCATGGTCATGCAGGTTTCCCAATCTCTGCCATCGAGCTCATTGGCACCAGGGATCTTCTGCTCGGGTGTACCGGTATCTCCGGGAAAGTTGGGCCGTTTCAGTCGGTCGTTGGTGATGATGTTGGGCTGTAGTTTCAGCAATGCCTGCAATTTCAGGGCGTTCTCATCGGTCATGTTGGTTGGGGTGTCCCACCAAAGAACGGCAACTTCCCCGTAATTGGTCATCAACTCTTTCACTTGCGGAATAGCAACCCGGTCGATGTATTCATCCATGGTGGAGGTTAGTTGTGCCGGATCCCAGTGCCCCTTGTTGGCGGCCGTAAAGGCATCTATTCTGGCAGAATCGGGATTTTCCCAACCCTCTCTGGCCACTTTGCGCGCGACGGCCCCGCCCGGATTGTTCCAGTCCTGCGCCTGGGAATAGTAAAACCCCAGTTTCATGTTGTGTTTTTTGCAGGCCTTGGCCAATGCCTCCAGCACATCCTTTTTGTAAGGGGTAAAGTCGGCAATGTTGAATTTACTGGCGTTGGATTTGAACATGGCGAACCCATCGTGGTGCTTGGCGGTGATGACGATGTATTTCATCCCAGCCTCTTTGGCCAACAATACCCAGGATTCGGGGTCGTATTTGACCGGATTGAAGGTCGAGGCCACCTGCTGGTACTCCGCAACCGGAATTTTGCAACGGTTCATGATCCATTCGGCACCGCCTCTTTTTTGTTCATTTCCATGGTAGACGCCGCCCCAGACGGCATAGGGCCCCCAGTGGATAAACATACCAAATCGTGCTTCGCGCCACCACTGCATCCGTTTGTCGCGGCTTTCTTTGCTCTCCTGACTAAAAGTGAACTGGAGGCATATCATGGATATTAGCAAGAGTAACAAAATTTTTTTCATAGGGTAAAATTTAAT
>JBBIUJ010000179.1:0-8406 GCA_037440345.1 Prolixibacter sp. | reverse complement strand
ACGGATTGGGTAAGGCGTTTACCAATTATGGCGACTATTTTACCCCCAACCTCGACGACGAGGCGGTGGTCTATTTTATGCTAGCCAACAAACTGGCCCACGAAATTAATCCGCATGTTCTTTCGATTGCCGAAGAGATGAGCGGCCTGCCCGGACTTGCTGCACCACTGAGCAGCGGTGGTTTGGGCTTTGACTATCGGATGTCGATGGGGGTTCCGGATCTCTGGATCAAACTAATCAAAGAACAGCAGGACCAGGATTGGAATGTTGGTCATCTCTATTACGAATTGACGGGCCATCGACCCGAAGAGAAAGTAGTAAGTTATGTCGAGAGCCACGACCAGGCCATGGTTGGCGACAAAACCGTTATCTTCAGGTTGATCGACAAGGAGATGTACTACAGCATGCGCAAAGATCAGCCAAACCTGATTGTTGACCGGGGTATTGCCCTGCACAAAATGATCCGTCTAATTACGATCGGCTGTGCCGGAGGAGCTTATCTCAATTTTATGGGTAATGAGTTCGGCCATCCCGAATGGATCGATTTTCCCCGGGAAGGAAATGGATGGTCGTATCAGCATGCTCGAAGAATCTGGAGTGTTGCTGAAGATTCGGAACTTAAATTTCACTGGTTGCTTGACTTTGACAGGGATATGATTCATCTTTTCAGGCAGGAGAGGTTGCTTGAGGTTCCAGAGATTTGGCGCATCCACGACAACATGCCCGATCAGGTGCTTGCCTTCAAACGAAAAAATATGCTCTTTGTCTTCAATTTTAATCCGGACAAATCATTTGAAAATTATGGAATCCACTGTGAACCAGCCAAATTCAAAGTGATTCTTCAGACTGATGCTCATATTTACGGTGGTTTCAACAGAATTGATGAAAGAATGACATACTATTCATTGCCCGAAAGTGGAATGGGATCGCCTCATCAATTGAAGCTATACCTTCCCGCCAGAACGGCAATTGTTTTGCAGCAACAACCGTACACGAAAGTGAGATGAACTCCAACTACAAATTACACAAATGGACACAAATTGTCTGAAGCAGGATTTACAGAAGTAGAGAATAAACGGAATTGGGAAACATTTCAGGTCTTAAACTCCTTCCACCACAAATTACACAAATGAACACAAATTGTCTGAGGCAGGATTCACGGAATATCGGAATGGGCAAAATTGTGACACATTTCAGACTTTAAATCCCTTCCACCACAAATTGCACAGAATGAATTAACAGGAAATATCTTCGATTCAACTTTTCGGAATTCTATCACCAGGTACATTAGTCTTCTATATCTTTCCGTCCCCCAGTCTTCAAGTCACTAAGTCCTGGTTCCCCGTTTCTCTTCTTCACTTTACACTTTCAACTCTCAACTCTCCACTTCCTTCGTCCCAGTCGTCCCCTTCGTCCTAGTCGTCCTAGTCGTCCCAGTCGCCCCTTCGTCCCAGTCCCCTTTCATTTCATCGATTCCCTGATCTCTTCCACAATTTTCTTCCGCACTCCAAAGGGGACGGCTGAGAGGCAAATAGCCGGGTAACTTGCCATTCCTTGTTTTAATTTGACGGTAAGGTGAAGGTCCCATTTCAGTCCGAAGAGATATTTTCTGACTTTGACCTGCCGCAGGGAAGCAGTTGGGAATTCGACCGATTCATAGCTCCTGTCGACCGAAAACAATGCGTAATACCTGATCTGCACTTTGTTGTTTTCGAGCTGAAAACGCACAAAATTAAAGTTCAGTATCCTGTTAAGCACAAGCCCGGCAATCAAAAGGCAGGCCAGTACGAGCACGATCTCAAATCGTTGAAAAAAGAGAGCAACAGACATGGCGAGCAGTAACAGCAAACCCGAGATCATCAGGCAGTTTTTGAGAAATGCGAGGTGCTTTTTGTTGTTGTAGAGCATGAAAAATTACAGATTACAAATTACAGATTACAAATTAAGGTGAAAATAGGAAAGATTTGTTGGTTTTTATGATTTTTCATCAACTGGTGATCAGTTAGGTGTCAGGAAGGTTTCAAATATAGTTCGCAAGGTTGAACTTGTCCACAAATCCCCTATCTTAGTAGCTGAGTTCGATTATCCTGCAGTCGGATGAGGCTGTTAGCCGAATTTTCTCGGTAGGGGTTATCATTCCTCGCTGAAGTCCTTCAACCCTTCGACCCTTCAACCCTTCGACAAGCTCAGGGACCGTAGGCTCAGGGACCGTGAGCATGAATAAAAATGTGATATTGATGAGTGCAATACAAGAAGTAAACCTGACAAACAGTAAGCGTAGCTCTCAAACCTACATATTGGCTACGGCTTTCTTGGCTTTGTTCGCGATTGTAGGTTTTGCCCTCTACGGACCACCCTTCTTTTTTGATTTCATGACAAAGGAATTTGGCTGGACCAGATCCGAAGTCACTTCAGGCAATTTCTGGGGAAAAATTTTGGTTGCTCCCTTGTTTGGCTTTCTGGCAGGATGGCTCATCGATTCGTACGGTCCGCGGAAACTGATGCTAACCGGAGCCTTGTTTGCTGGAACTGCCCTGATTGGATTGAGCCTTTCCAGTTCCCTCGGAATGTTCTACCTCTTTTATGTTTTTAATGCACTGGGCTATGTCTTTGGCGGTCCGCTTCCATGTCAGGTATTGATATCCAGGTGGTTCGATAAGAACAGGGGGAAAGCAATGGGTATTGCCTACCTGGGAATCGGTACCGGTGGGGCTATGGTCCCATTGATTTCGGCTGCGCTGGAAAAGAATCTTGGCTGGCACTCGGCCCTTGCCACCCTTGGCATTCTGATCGTCTTGATAGCCTTTCCCTTGGCATGGTTTATCAAGGATCCCTCCCGAAATCAGGTTGAAAAAACAAAACCCACAGAAATAGTTCCGATCAAATCGATTCTCCGAAATCCGAATTTTTACTTGTTGGCCATCGGCAGCATGTGTTCTATCGGCGCTGTCAGCAGTATTTATCAGCATATGAAACTTTACTTGCGCGATTTGGACTATTCCCAGACCAATGCCGCGCAGGTCATGTCTTTTTTGATGTTCTCAAGTCTGGCCGGTCGGGTTCTGATGGGATTTCTGGCCGATCTGATCAATCGAAAATATGTGATGATCCTGATTTATATGATCGTTGCATGTGCCATCCCCCTGCTTTTACTTCCTGATTTCCCCGGCAGGATTTACCTTTTTGCCATCATTTTCGGCATCGGACTTGGCGGAGACTACATGATAATCCCACTGATGGCTGCCGACTTGTTTGGGCTACGGGCGCTGGGCCGGACCATGGGCATCATTCTTGTAGCGGACGGGGTAGCCGAAGCATCTTTCCCATGGTTGATAGGCCATCTGTACAATGTTGCAACAAAGAGCTACGCAACCGGATTTACCTTTTTAATTGCCTTGGCGTTACTTGGAGCGGTGATTGTGGTATTTCTGCCGAAGACGAGGAGAGAAATTTGAAACGGAGAAACGGGGAAGAAGGACTGAGGGACTCGGAGACTAAGGGAAAGAACTAATAAAAGTTGAAAGGGAGAAACGGGGATACAGAGATATGTCTTGTTAATTCAATCTGTGAAATTTGTGAAATTTGTGGTGGAAGGGGGTTTATTTTGTTCTAACTGTTTTCCAATTCTGTTCATTCTGAAATTCCGAAATTCCTGCTTCAGACAATTTGTAAAAGGTTAATTCTTATCTTGGTAAAATAAAAGCCTGGAAGGCTTCATATAGCCAGGATATATTTACAGGCTTTGTAATGCTTCTCTTCACATATATAGGAGTCAACAAAAACGACTAGAGGAGCTGGTGCAATCGCTTACAAATGGAGTAAGATAATTATGTTTGCCGTAGCATTAAGGCTCGCTTTATTTACCTTTTCGCTTTAGCAACTCGGACAATGGATGATTATTTTATTATCTGAATTATTTGAATATGAGGATATTACTTTATTTTTTAGATGATGAAATATTTATGGCAGCATGTCTAGCTTAACCACTGCTAATTCTAGATTTATTATTAATATGAAAAGATTACCATTTTTACCAGTTTTAGTGCTACTACTGACGGCATTCAATTATGCTTCGAGCCAGGATTTGAAACTCAATGATCTTGAGTATTTCGAGACGCAAGGTGTCAATGTCCTTGTGTACAACAATCTTTTTACAGGTGGTTTTAACGATGAGAAGAACGCTGGTATAGAATTGATTCACCATGGTGTCAGAACAGCGCAAGGTGGTGCTGTGAGACTTTCCAACACCCCAGAGCAGTGGGACCTTGTTCCGGCAATACCAACCCGAAAGGTAGACCGTACGTCGAAAACCATTGAGACTACTATTAGGTATAAAGATTACGATTTTGATTCGCGAGTGATTGTCACGGCTAAGGGTAAAGGTGTTGAGATATCCGTTTACCTTGATAAACCCGTCCCCAGAGCACTTGAAGGGAAAGCCGGATTTAATCTTGAGTTTCTACCCTCGCAATATTGGGGAAAGACCTATTTGATGGATGGGCGTCCCAATCGATTCCCGCGCTATGCGGTAAGTAGTACCACTACGAAGCCTAACAGTGAAAAAATTAAACAATTCAAGGGGTACGTAACTTCCGACGACAGGGGTACCGGCAGATTTATCGATCCGCTTCCTCTCGAAACCGGCCGCACCTTTCTTCTTGCACCCGATGCACCTGAACGTTTGGTGAAAATCACCTCGCCTGATGCCGATCTTTTGCTATTCGATGGCCGTATCCTGGCACAAAACGGCTGGTTTGTAGTTCGTAGTTTAATACCGGCAGGAAAAGCTGGCAAGGTTTTGACCTGGACAGTTGAACCAAATGCCATTAAAGGTTGGATAAGAGAGCCAAATATCGGTTTCTCGCAAGTGGGCTACCTTCCTATGCAACCAAAAGTCTCTGTCATTGAACTTGACAAGAAAGACAAACCGCTTGCAAGCGCATGGATATATAAAGTGGGTGACGACGGCAATGCAACTAAAGTATTCAGCGGCAATATTACACACTGGGGAGACTATTATAAATATCATTATGTGAAATTTGACTTTTCTTCAGTGAAAGCCCCGGGTATCTACTATATTCAGTATGGCAACTTTAAAACAAATAACTTTTTAATAGATAACAGTGTTTACAACTGGATAACCGACGCTACCAGCGACGTATGGATACCCATACACATGAATCATATGTTCGTAAACGAGGCTTACAGGGTGTGGCACGGCGAGCCTTTTAAGGAAGGTTACCTCCAGGCTCCGCCAAACACCGATCACTTCGACCTTCATAGCCAGGGACCAACAACCGACACCAAGTATAAAGCGCTGGAATTGATTCCCGGATTAAATGTTGGCGGTTTTTTCGATGCCGGTGATTTTGACATCGAGACAGGATCGAACATTGGTGTGGTGCAGAACTTTGTCCAAACATGGGAATATTTCAAGCCCTTACGGGATGAGACTTTTGTCGATGAGAAACATCGCTATGTTGATCTTCACCGCCCTGATGGGACACCGGACGTATTGCAGTTTATAGAGCATGGAACATTGAACCTGTTAGCTCAGGCAGAGATTATTGGCCACATGTCACAAGCTCTCTCTAACTCAGTTCTCGATAATTACCATCACCTTGGTGACGCCGCTTCAATAACAGACGGCCTACCATACAATCCTAACCTTGGCCCGTATGAAGTAGCCCCTGATGGCCGGTCGAGCGGTGTTAAGGATGGTATGTGGGCATTTACCAGCCGCAATCCAAGCCTCGATCTCAGGGCAGCAACGATGTTTGCCGCAGCAAGCCGGGCGTTGAAGGGATATAACGATGACCTTTCGGCAAGAGCGTTGCAACAGTCAAAAAGACTACTGAAAGAGGCAACGGAATTGCTTGCCAGTCAGCTACAGGATCGCTCTGGCAGGGGCGGCGGATCAGCAGATGTTGCCACCAATCTTCAACTTTATATCTCAACCGGAGAGAAACAATATAACGATAAATTTCAGGAACTTATATGGTCTGCCCTTGATCGTAACGTTAGTAACAACCTTTTGACGGCATTGGATGCTATACCGCACATGGATGCATCCTACAAAGAAAAGCTCCGTCCATATGTTGTAAAGTACAAAGAATACATCGACGGACTTGAAAAGGATAATCCGTACGGAGTTCCAATCAGCCTTGGTAACTGGGCAGGAAGCGGAGCCGTGGTAAGCTTTGGCACCACCAATTGCTTTGCCAGCAAATATTTTCCTGATATTATCGATGCCAACAATGCTTACAAAACCACCAACTGGTTGTTTGGCTGCCATCCTTATCACAACTATTCGTTGGTGGCAACTGTGGGCGCAACCCGTCCTAAAGCAGTCTTTTATGGTAATAACAGGGCTGATTTCTCTTTTATTCCGGGCAATGTTGCTCCGGGTTTATTATTCAGAAAACCCGATCACTTTGAAAACTACGACGACTGGCCATTTCTTTGGGGAGAAAATGAGGGCACGATTGCTGGAAATACAGGTTATCTAATTTTTGGATCAGCTATTAAGAATTTAGTACAAAAAGCGGTTGGTTTTTAAGCTGTGCCAAAATCTGAAAACGATTTAATGAACAATAGTAACGATAAATGGACTTTTGTCCAATTCATAGTTACTCATTCAGAATGTTGTAGATAGATGCTAATATTATTTAAAATTGCTGAGTAGGGATTTAATACCAATTAAAACAAAGGCGAATTTTAAAGGGGTTTGAAAGAGATCATGCATCATACCAAGTGCGACCTTCGAGCGTAAAAATTCTCAGGAGTAATCTACGAGCGTATCTATCCACTAAATTTACCCTTGTTTGTTTGACGAGTATAAAATTTACCTTTGAGTTATGGCTAATTTCAAACATTAAGTCAATGGAAAATATAAAGGAGTTGTCACCAGAACAACGCGCTGAACTAATCAGCGCATTAAAAGCCCGTTTTGATAAAAACATGCACCGACATAAAAGTCTTGAATGGGCAAAAGTAATAGCAAGGCTTGATCTGCCGGCCGGCAGGAGAAAACTGTGGTCGCTCAATGAAATGGAAAGAACCGGCGGCGAACCTGATGTTGTTGGACTTGATGCCAAGACAGGCAAATACATTTTTTATGATTGTTCAGCAGAAAGTCCCAAGGGCCGCAGGAGTTTTTGTTACGACCGTGAAGCGCTGGAATCCAGAAAAGAGTATAAACCTGAAAATGCCGCTGTTGATATGGCTGCTGACATGGGCATTGAACTTTTGACAGAAGAGGAATATCGGGAGTTCCAGAAACTCGGAAATTTCGACACGAAAACATCGAGCTGGGTGAAAACGCCTGCTGAGATCAGAAAACTCGGCGGCGCCCTCTATTGTGACCGGCGATACGATCATGTCTTCCTCTATCACAACGGTGCAGAATCTTACTATGCCGTCAGGGGGTTCCGCGGTTCAGTAAGGGTCTGAATATTGGGTAATCACAAAGATCACACAAAGAATTTTGTAACTTACAGTTTCTTAGATAATTTATCACTATATGATTATAAATTACCATATTAAACCATCTGATCTTAAAGATAAACTCGGCCATTTCTGGCAGTTATCAGGTGAGAAGATAAAAAGCGTTGAAAAGGAATACGACGTTTCCCAGGGAGCCCCGGTCTTTACCAAAAACGGGAAATACACCACCCGCGGCTGGACGGAATGGACCCAGGGATTCCAGTTCGGTTCGGCCATCCTGCAGTTTGATGCTACCGGCGACGAATCTTTCCTGGAAATTGGTCGGCGAAACACGGTGCAAGCCATGGCGCTTCATATCAGCCATGTCGGGGTGCATGACCACGGATTTAACAACATTAGCACTTACGGAAACCTGCATCGCCTGATGAAGGAGGGTAAAATTCTTTTCAACGAATGGGAGAAGAATTTTTACGAACTGGCGCTCAAAGCCTCCGGAGCGGTACAGGCAAACCGTTGGACCAAAACTTCCGATGGCGGATTTATATACTCTTTCAACGGGCCGCACTCCCTGTTTGTCGACACCATCCGTTCGTGCCGGATTTTGATGATGTCCCACCGGTTGGGACACTATCTACACGGCGAAAATGACAAGCGTATCTCCCTCTTTCAGCGGGCAACGGATCATCTGTTGGCCACTGCAAAATACGCGGTTTATTACGACGAAGGTCGCGACAGCTATGATGTTTGGGGAAGGACAGCCCATGAGTCCATCTTTAATCCCAACGATGGGAACTACCGCTGTCCGAATTCGCAACAGGGATACTCAGGCTTTACCACATGGACCCGAGGATTGGCCTGGGCGATGGTTGGATTTGCCGAAGAGCTTGAGTTATTACAATCACTACCGGAAACAGATTTCGAAAGTAGTAGCTCTAAGGAGCATATTATCAGTGTTTTGCT
>JBBIUJ010000178.1:0-8424 GCA_037440345.1 Prolixibacter sp. | reverse complement strand
CCGGTGCATATTGCACACTGGGGGATTGGCATTTCAACTCCTCAAGTCTCATCGGAAAAAGCAGTTGTTCAGATAAAAACATTGGTGAAAAATGAAACCACTGCGACCCATAGTGTCGTTGTTAAAACCGTTCTCTGGAACAAGAGGTCTAAAAGTGTGGGAAATTGTCAGGTAAAGATTGAGATTCCAGCCAACGGCAAAAAGGAAGTCAGCCAAACCATAAATGTATCAAATCCATTGCTTTGGACTCCGGAAACCCCCGATTTATACCAGGCCCAGGTTCAGGTTGAAAATGATAAGCAGATAGATGACTGCACCAAAACCGCTTTTGGAATCCGGTCAATAAAATTTACTGCTGAAAATGGCTTTCAGCTAAACGGCAAAACAGTAAAGCTAAATGGAGGGTGCGTGCATCATGATAATGGATGCCTGGGCGCTGCCGCTTTCGACCGTGCTGAGGAACGTAGGATTGAATTGCTCAAAGCCGCAGGGTTCAATGCAGTAAGGACTTCTCACAACCCGCCTTCCGAAACCTTCCTCAATGCCTGCGACAAGCATGGGCTATTGGTGATTGACGAATCATTCGATGGTTGGAAAGAGGCAAAAAACAAATACGATTATTCGGTCTATTTCGACCAATGGAGCGCACGTGATGTAGAAACGATGGTAATGCGCGACCGCAACCATCCTTCAATAATTATGTGGAGCATTGGAAACGAGGTTTATGAAAGGAAAAAGTCT
Organism: Prolixibacter sp.; assembly: GCA_037440345.1. GTDB lineage: Bacteria > Bacteroidota > Bacteroidia > Bacteroidales > Prolixibacteraceae > CAINVV01. The sequence continues at coordinate 7,683 of JBBIUJ010000178.1, read as the reverse complement.
GAAGCGGTGGAAATAACCAAAATGCTTTCGGCAACCATTAAGAAAACAGACTCTACCCGCCCGGTTACTTCAGCGATGACAACCTGGGACAACGATTGGGCAGTATTCGACCCACTTATGGCAGCACACGATGTTTGTGGGTACAATTATCAGTTGCACCGTGCCTCGGCCGATCACCAGCGGGTTCCTTCGCGGGTTATCGTTCAAACGGAATCTTACCCGCGCGATGCTTTTAGTAACTGGAAACTGGTACAGGAAAACAGTTATATCATTGGCGATTTTGTTTGGACATCAATGGATTACCTTGGCGAGTCGTCGATAGGCCGTTGGTATTATACAGGTGATATTCCAGGCGAACATTGGGAAAACAACTTTTTTCCATGGCATGGGGCTTATTGCGGTGATATTGACCTGATTGGTCGGAGAAAGCCGATATCTCACTACCGTAGTATGTTGTACAACCCAAATGAGAAACTCTACATGGCGGTGCGTGAACCAGAACCTGCGCCATCGAAAATAAAAGAAACCTCATGGTCGGTTTGGCCAACCTGGGAAAGCTGGACCTGGCCCGGGTTTGAAGGGAAAAATATCGGGGTGGAAGTATATTCCAAATATCCGAAAGTAAGGTTATACCTGAATAATAAACTTGTTGGAGAACAAGCTACAACCCGCGAACAGCTGTTTAAAGCTACATTTTCAGTGCCTTATTCAGCTGGTTTGCTGAAAGCTGTTGCTGTGGAAAATGACAAAGAAATTGAATCGGCTACTCTGCAAACTTCAGGCGAAGCGGCGAAAATCAAGCTTACTGCCGACAGGAATGAGATTTTGGCGAACGGGCAAGACTTATCGTTTGTAACTGTTGAAATAACTGATAAAGACGGAATAATCCAACCCAATGCAGCCAACCGTTTGCATTTCAAAATTGAAGGCCAGGGTACAATTGCAGGGGTTGACAATGCTGATATCAAAGATACTGACCCTTACATGGGCAATACGCGTAAAGCCTGGAAGGGACGCGCGTTGGTTGTGATAAGGAGCAACCATAATGCAGGCGATATCAAACTGACGGTAAGCTCGCAGGGCTTAGTGGATGCATCTTTTACCATTGCATGCAGAGTTGCTAAAACTGACATAAAATGAAAAAGCTAATCATTCTCATTTTCATCTCGGTCCTTTCCTCCGGGGTTCTTTTTGCCCAGAACTTCTTGTCACCTATCTGGAAGATTAGTCTTGGCGACACTACACCTGAACTTCAAAATAAGTTAAGCATAGACAGTTGGGGCAACGTCAACTTCTTGCTTCCGTGGGAGCGCCAGGGATATTACTGAAGGGGATGATCGGTTACTACTGGAAGCAGCTAAAGATTTGGGATGCAATTTTGTACGGTTGGTACACTATCCGCACAACGAAAGTATGATAAAGGAAGCTGAAAAAATGGGGCTTTTATTATCGGGCGAAATCCCTGTATATCAGCATATAAAATTCTCAGACAACCTCGTTCCCCCAAAAATGGAAACTATGATGAAAGAGATGATACGCAGGGATACAAAAACAATACCGTCGATGTTTGGGATCCGCTCTATAAATATTCTGATCTGGTCTCGATCAACGAATACATTGGATGGTACAACCCGTGGCAGGGCAAACCTTCGGAAACAAAATGGAACAGTGCTTTTCCTGACAAACCGGTGTTTATTTCTGAATTTGGAGGCGAAGCTAAGTATGGAAATAAAAATGTACAAACCGACGAGGCAGGATATTGGAGCGAAGAATACCAGGAAAAAATCTATATGGATCAGGTAGAAATGTTCAACACCATTCCAAACCTGTGCGGGGTATGCCCGTGGTTGTTGTTCGATTACCGGTCGTTGGGCAGGATGAACCAGATGTTTCAGAACGGGTACAACCGGTAAGGGTTGATCTCTGAAAATGGCGAAAAGAAGAAGGCATGGTATATAATAAACCAATATTATAAAAGAAAATGAGAAATTCAGTTTTGAAACAAAAGAGTTACAGGTCGACAATGAAACCCCACCTGCATTTATGGTCCACTTGTTGGATGATGATACATCAGTGAAAAACACACAAAAAATAAACTTAGTGAAAAAAACAATGGTAATAGCATTAATGCTGTATAGCGCAGTAGTTAATGCCCAAACCACCAATTGCTTTCTGGATGATTTCGCCCCTAAAACAGCAACAATCCCTGTGTCGCGGGTAGCCAGTAAGCCTACAACTACCCCGGCAGTAACTGTAACTGTTACAACTGACACAATTGGCAAAATTTCAAAATACGTGTTTGGAAATGCCATAGCGGCCTGGATGGGAAATAACACGGGCAACGCCACATTTGTAAAAAATACGCAGGCGTTGAATCCGTCGTCAATTCGTTTCCCGGGAGGGAGTTGGTCCAATATCTTTTTCTGGAATGGAAATCCGACTGATATACCTGATTCTATCTATGATGGTACTACGGGAAAAAAGGCCAAGTTCTATGCTATTTCCGGGAAAAATGATTGGCCTACGACCACCGAAAACTATTACAAATTACGCCAGCAATCCGGTTCTCAAGGACTTATAACAGTCAATTATGGCTATGCCCGTTACGGATTAAGCACCAACCCGGTTGCACAGGCTGCCCATCTTGCAGCTCAATGGGTCCGCTATGATAATGGTAGAACGAGATTTTGGGAGATTGGAAACGAAAATGGAGGTCCGTGGGAAGCAGGTTGGAAAATTGATACAAAAACCAATAAAGACGGACAGCCTGAGATTATTACGGGGCAACTTTACGGACAGCATTTCAAGGTTTTTGCCGATTCGATGAGGGCTGCAGCGGCACAAGTGAAAGCTAAAATATTTATTGGTGCGCAGGTATTGCATTTTGATGCTGCCACAAGCTGGAATTCAGTGGATAAAACATGGAATGCCGGGGTTTTTAATGAGGTGGGAGATGCTGCCGATTTTTATGTCATGCATAATTATTTTGGAAGTGACGCAAATGTGGATAATTTATTATCGGCGGCAATATCAGAACCTAAAAAAAATATCACCTTTATTCAGCAGGATATTGTCAATAAAAAGGCTTTTTCCAAACCTGTAGCCCTGACTGAGTATAATATGGATGGCAATAAAGCCGGAGGAAACATGGGCCGTTCATATATCAATGGAATGCAGGCCACTGTGCTGTTTAATGAGTTGATTAAGAATAACTTTGGTCTGGGTGCACGATGGTTGCTAGCTTCGGGTGAAGATGGGATGTTCTACCAGGGTGATAATGCAAGTTTGCTGTGGCAACCCCGCCCGGACTTCTATTATGCTTATTATCAGCAGAAGTTCACCGGCGATCATGCAATTTCTGCGACTTCAACCAGCCCCAACATTTTGGCTTATGCTTCCAGATTTGCCTCAGGCGAAACTGGGGTTGTGATCGTGAATAAAGGAAGGACTGCTCAGGTTGTAAAAATTGATCCCAAGAGTATAGGAGTTGGAAATCAGTATTATACGTACACCTTGACTGGTGGGGCTGATAATATTGACGCTTCTTTATTTGTATCAGTAAACGGTGTTAGTCCGACAGGAACACAATGGGGACCCCGCGAATCTCTTGAAACGATTCCTGCAAGTGCCTACTCGATCGACAATGCAATAACTGTAAATGCACCAGAGCGATCTGTTCAGTTTATTATGGTCGAGGCAGGTACCAATCTGCAGATTCCAACATCAGTTACAAATGTTAAAAAAGAAGAACTGGAACAAACAAATCATCCCAATCCATTTTCTGCCGTTACAACCATTCAGTTTCAAACTTCTTCCAATGGATGCGTTTCTTTGGAAGTTTTTGATCAAACAGGAAAGAAAGTTTGCGCACTAATCAATGAAGTATTGCCATCAGGAATACATCAGGCTGATTTTGACGGCAGTTTAGTACCCGGAGGGATGTACTTTTACCAACTAAAAGTTGGTGAATCTTTAACTACACGAAAGATGATCCTTCTGAAATAAAACAAATAATTTACTGATGAAAAAAACAATTTTGATAACAATCTGTGTGATTACCATAGTTGGCAACCTATTCGGACAAAGCAAGGTAATCGACCTCTGGGATGGGAAAGTCCCCGGGGCCATTCTCAATGATAAATTCAAGCAATCTGTCGATTCGTCTGCAGGCTGGATTGCAATGAGGTCCGTCATCAATCCCTGCCTCGATATGTATCCTGCCCCATCAGAAAAGGCAACGGGTGCAGCAGTCGTTATTTGTCCGGGTGGGGCTTATGGGGGTCTGGCCGTCAAGCATGAGGGGTCGCAGGTGGCCAAATGGTTGAATAGCTTGGGGATAACTGCCTTTGTATTGAAATACCGTTTGCCAGACGATAGCATCATGAAAAACAAATCAATTGGTCCAATGCAGGACGGGCAACAGGCTATACGCATTGTTCGTCGTCATGCTAAAGAGTGGGGCATCAATCCTGATAAGATTGGAATTATGGGATTCTCTGCAGGAGGACATTTGGCATCCACCCTTTCCACACATTTCAAAGAAAAGGTATATGATCCGGAAGATTCGACCAGCGCAAGGCCCGATTTTTCATTGCTGATTTATCCGGTTATTTCGATGGACGGCAATATCACCCATTGGGGATCGAGAGAAAATTTGTTGGGTAAAAATGCTTCACCCAAGCTGGTGAAGCATTTTTCAAACGAGTTGCAGGTAAACGAGCAAACCCCACCGGCATTTATGGCGCTATCCATTGACGATGATGTAGTTCCGGTACAAAACAGTATTGTTTATGCGTTGGCGTTGAAGAAGTATAAAATTCCGTGCGAACTCCATCTCTACCAATCGGGCGGGCATGGATATGGTATGGGCAAGAAACCAAATACTGAAAGCACATGGCCCGAAGCCTGCCGCAAGTGGCTTGAAACGCGAGGGTGCATGGCTCCAAAATTGTGAAACGTCAAATGTAAATATAGGAGGTATTGAAATGTTGAAACGAATGTGTATTGTCGCGCAAATTGGCATTTTAAGCTTTTCATTTCTGAGTGGGCCGGATGCTTTGGCGCAGGAAAAGCCATCAAAGGCGGTCGAGGATTTCAAACCGGCTTTACCAACCAATTGGGGAGCGAGTATCCCCAGGTTAATTCGGAAGGTCGTGTCAGGGTACGCATCAAGGCTCCCGAAGCCAAAAGTGTCCTGATGAATATCAATGGGGTATATCCCTTGACCAAAGACGAACAAGGGGTTTGGACAGGCACATCAGAGCCGCTCGATGAAGGCAACCACTACTACGGGCTTGTTATTGACGGAGCTGAAGTGCCAGACCCGGGAAGTACCTACATATTCGGCTCCGGAGCCTGGCGTAACGACATTGAAATACCTGCAAAGGACCAGGATTTTTATGCCCTGAAAAACGTACTCCATGGACAGTTGCGCGAACTTCATTATTACGGCAATACCAGTCAGGCCATCCGGCACTGCTTTGTTTATACCCCGCCCGATTACGATAAGGATGCGACCAAACGCTACCCGGTGTTGTATTTGCAACACGGTTACCGCGAAGGCGAAAGTGGCTGGGGTGCCCAGGGTCACGCAGGCCTGATCATGGACAACCTGATTGCCGAAGGGAAGTCAAATCCATTCATCATTGTAATGGAAAATGGTGGCACTTCAGGAGATTTGAGCAAGCAAGGCGGATTGGGAGGTTTCGATTGGGGAAAATTCGAACACATCCTTCTTGAGGATGTGATCCCGTACATTGATGCCAATTTCCGCACGATGGCTGATCAGCCACACCGGGCGATGGCCGGCTTGTCGATGGGTGGCATGCAGACGAAACGGATTACCCTGGCAAACCTTGACAAGTTTTCACATATTGGCCTTTTCAGTGGCGGAAGTATCTCCCTGGCCGAAGTGAACAAGGTTTCCGGATTTAGGGACAAGATCAAACTCGTGTTCGTTGGTTACGGAAGCCGTGAACTTGGCGGAAATCACCGCGGTTTTGGCGGCGATCCCAAAGCAAATACCGACTCGTTGAAACAAGCTGGCATCAACAGTGTGTTTTATGCATCGCCAAATACGGCACACGAATGGCAGACCTGGAGACGCAGTTTACATGAGTTTGCACCTTTGCTGTTCCGCGACGATGCGAGAGGTGCCAGAAGGGGCGGCTTCGGTGGCCCAATTGAACTTGGTCCCGACGACAAACCCGCCTTTAACGATCCGCCAGCCGGGTTCAGGGACAAACGCGAAAATATTCAGCACGGAACAATTACAACAGTTCAGTATGACTCTAGAACACTTTCCACAAAGCGCGAAATGCTGGTTTATACACCTCCCGGTTATTCTGCTGATAAAAAATACCCGGTGATCTATTTACTGCATGGCCTCAATTCGGGCGCTGGTCAATGGCCATATTGGGTTCGTGCCGACAATGTCATCGACAACCTGCTGGCCGAAGGTAAGATCGGGCCGGCGATCATGGTTTTTCCAAATTGTAATACAAACGTAACGGTGGCCAATCCCAAACCTGATGAACAGGAAGACCGGAAAGGCGGATTCAAAGGTTATGGCATGCTTTTCGAGAACGACCTGCTTCAGGATATCATTCCTTACATCGAGTCTCATTATCCGGTTTACACCGACCGCGAACATCGCGCACTCGCAGGCTTGTCGATGGGTGGCGGCCAATCGCTGAACATTGGCCTATCGCATATCAACACGTTTGCATACATCGGTGGAATGTCTTCGGCCCCGAATACCAATCAATTCGGGGGGCTTTCTGAAAACAAACTGTTACCCGATGTGAAGGCAGCTAAAGAGCGGCTCAAAGTACTCTGGCTTGGCTGTGGCAACAAGGATGGCCTGATCAGGGTAAGCCAGCGCGTGCACCTACACCTCAAAGAACAAGGGATACCGCATGTTTGGCATGTTGATGGCAATGCTCACGATGATACCGAGTGGGCCAACAATCTGTATCTTTTTGCACAGCATATTTTCAAATAAGGATAATGGGTAATAAAATCAATTGGGGTAAGGTCGAATATCAAATTTTAAACAGATGAAGCAGTTTTTAGTTGTCTTAATATCAATAATGATTTCCGGAATGACTGTAAAATCGCAAGATGGCAGCCGTTTTTTTCCGGAGAAAGAGCTGATTACTACCGGAATTTATTACTATCCGGAGCATTGGAACGAAAACCAATGGGAACGCGATATAAAGAAAATCGCTGATATGGGCTATGAATTTGTACACCTTGCCGAGTTTGCCTGGTACAAAATGGAACCCGAAGAAGGGAAATTTGATTTTGCATGGCTGGATAAAGTCGTGGACCTTTGTGTTAAATACAACCTGAAGGTGGTGATGTGTACCCCATCGGCAACAACTCCTGCATGGATGCGTTTGAACTACCCGGGGACTTTTGTTATGGACGGTCATTACATTCGTGGTGAGAATGGTACGCGTGGTCTGGGATCCATCGTCAACCCCAAATATCGCATATATGTTGAAACAATAGTGACCGAAATGGCCAAACGCTACGGACAGAATAAAAATGTGACCGGTTGGCAACTCGATAATGAACCACAGGCGCTTCCCGATTATAGTCCATCGTCTCAGGAAGCTTTCAGGAAATGGCTGAAAAACAAATACACAACCATCGATGCACTAAATATTGCCTGGGGAG
>JBBIUJ010000177.1:0-8455 GCA_037440345.1 Prolixibacter sp. | reverse complement strand
CACTTTTGTCATAATCCAGATAATCAACTGACGTGCATAAATATTGACATGTTCGACCAATGATACCACATGAGGTTCGTTGCCCCCTGTGATGCCAAAGATGAGTGCCAGAATCAGAAAATTGACGATTAAATGATGGGAAGTCCAGGAAAATACGGTGGCTCCAAAACTCTTCAACCAAAACTTAAATGGCTTGTTGGAGAGATGTTTTGAGGCAGTCACTATATCATCAGCCTGATGGATGGCGCCCTCTTTCCATCTGCGAAGTCCCGGAAGTGAAAAGACAGATACTATTAACTTCTTCAATGTCTGTTGATTGAAAAAAAGACTGTATCCGATCAGCAATACAACCAACAACATGATACAGTATCCGGCCATCGCAAAATAGACATATTTGTTGACCACCACTGCTTCGAAGGAGTGGTTTGTCAATTGAAAAAGACTATCCCAGCCTACCAGTAAAGCAACGATCGGAAACACCACCACAAAGAAGAGTTCATCCAAAAAAAGCGCCGCCAAAATGATGGCCGTACCTTTCGCGATAGGCAATCCTGCTTTGTAAAGAAAAAGCAGTGATATCGTTGTTCCTCCAATGGCAAAAGGTGCTATCGCCGTAGAAAACTCCCATAAAAGGATAATTCGGATGCAACTTCCAATACCGATTTTCTTTTCAGACAAGATTCTAAGCCTTATCACATACCCGGTTATCCTGGCAACGATCATCAGTGCTGCCATAAAAAGGAAAAAAAGAACAGTTGTCGAAAATTGGATGGTCAGCAAGGAGCCAAGCGTCCCTTCCCTCATGAACACAAAAATGGCTACACCCAGTCCGATCAAAAGGGGCAATATGATCTTACCTGGATGTACCGAATGAATAGCCTTCGCCGGATTAATCTTCATACCTGAAAATTGTCTGTTCTTAAAAAAGTGCGAGTAAATCTAAAGAATTATTTCCTATTTTTGAGTAACCCTCCGGCCCATTTAAAAAATGTCCCTTCATTCAATTATATACTGAAAAAAACTTTTTGCCAACCTTATTCGTTATTAAACAGATAAACATTGAACCATCATGAGTGAAAATAATGGAACAAAAATTTTGCTGGCTTTTATAGCCGGTGCCGCCGTTGGAGCTGCCATTGGATATTTCCTCAACTCCGACAAAAAGGAGGAGATCATGGCCGATCTGAAAGAAGGCGCCTCCAAACTCAGGCAGGATATTGAGGAGAACCTCGCCAAAGCCAAAGAGATGGTGGACAATTTCAGTAAAATTGACATTGATCTCACCACAGAAAATCCGGAATAACTATGGAACATGATCAATTCTTTTTGGAGATTAAGCAGATGGTGACCGACTATCTTACGGCGAGGATCCAGTTACTCAAATATGACATTTACGAAAAGACCGCCAAATTAACGGCAACGCTTTTCTCCTCCCTGGTCATTGCCATGCTGGCTTCCATGATGTTGCTTTTTCTCAGTCTCGCCCTTGGGTTTTATCTGGGATCGGTATTTGATAGTTACGGCACCGGATTTTTGGTGGTTACCGGCATTTACCTGGCGATGTTATTGCCCTTCATTTTGTTAAGGAAAAGCTGGATTGAAAAAACTATCATCAACAGAGTTATTGAGCAGCTGACAGAAAAAGAGGAGGATGGAAAATGAGCTATAAAGCCACTGCCAAAATTGACAACCTGGAGAAACTGAGATTCGAGAAGAACAAGTTGGAAACCTATTGTACTTACCAGGAAAAACTTATTGGGTTAAAAATCGAATACTTCAAGGAGAATCCTGGCATGCTGCTGGGAGAGGCCCTTCTTCCTTACGATTCTTCGCAAAAAATAGTGGTGAACGATGTGCTCGACTCAGCCAATGAACTCATCGCAGCCCTGTTGCCGGGAATATTCAAAAGGAAGGCCTTTCCCGGGTTTGTTTTAAAAATAATACAAATCCTTATAATCAGGATGTTTGCAAAAAAAAGGTGACCTGTAGGCCACCTTTTTTTGCAAATATCATATTTTCAATCGGGGAAATAACCCTTGATAATACCTCTCTTGGAGTCGCGTATAAAAAGAAGGATCTCATCTCTTTCGCGCGATGCAGGCATCTCCGTTTCAACCACTTCCAACGCCTGCGAATTGTTGTATCCCTTTTGGTAGATAATCCTGTAGATATCCTGAATCTGTGTAATCATCTCGTTGGTAAACTCCCTGCGGCGTAACCCGATCGAATTGACCCCGGCATACGAAAGCGGCTCGCGGCCGGCTTTGATGTATGGGGGAACATCTTTTCTTACCAGGGATCCACCCGAAAGCATCACGTGTTTGCCAATGTGACAGAATTGATGGATGCCAGTATGACCCCCAATAATAGCGAAATCGTCTACAATTACTTCACCCGCAAGGGAGGTCGAATTGACCAGAATTACATTGTTCCCAACCACACAATCGTGCGCCACATGAACATAGGCCATGATAAGGCAGTTACTGCCAATCACGGTTTTGCCCTTTGCCGAAGTACCTCGGTTGATGGTTACGCATTCGCGGATAGTGGTATTGTCGCCAATCTCAACGATGGAGTATTCGCCTTTGAACTTTAGGTCCTGCGGCTCTCCGCCGACAACGGCGCCTGGAAAAATTTTGCAGTTTTTCCCAATACGGGTTCCGGGAAGGATGGTTGCGTGCGGGCCAATATTTGTCCCTTCGCCAATGATAACATCGTCACCAATCGTGGCAAATGGCTCAACGACAACCCCTTTCGCCAGTTTTGCATTGGGGTGAATATGTGCAAGTACTTGATTCATCGATTCTATTATTTATTTTTTACAACCTGGGCCATGAACTCGCCTTCACAAACTACAGTGTCCCCGACAAAAGCGAGTCCACGCATGTGGGCGATTCCTCTTCTGATCGGTCCTGTAAGTTTTATCTTATAGATTAGCGTATCTCCCGGAATCACCTTTTTACGGAATTTGATGTTATCCATGGTCATGAAATAGGTAGAGTAGTCACCATCGGCAGGCATTGAGCTGATCACGAAAACGCCTCCGCACTGCGCCATGGATTCAATGATCATCACCCCCGGCATCACAGCCTCCTCCGGAAAGTGGCCGACGAAAAACGGTTCATTCTGGGTTACATTTTTCACGCCGATGATGTAGTCGCTTCCTTTCTCTATTACCTTATCCAACAACAGGAAAGGGTTACGGTGGGGCAACATCCTTTTGATGGCGTTGATATCATAAAGAGGTTCTTTGTTCGGATTGTATTCAGGAGGTGCCGATTCCGCCATGCTCTTCAGGTTCTCTTTTTGCAGCAGCTTGGTAAATTCGGTATTGGATAGGTGCCCAGGCCTTTTGGCAATGATCCGGCCTTTGATGCGCCTGCCCAGCAAAGCCATATCCCCCAGGAGATCAAGGAGTTTGTGCCTGGCGCATTCGTTGTCGTAACGCAATTTCAGGTTGTTGAGAATTCCAACTTCATTCACCTGAACATGTTCGTGGTGAAACAGATCGGCAATCCTGTTCAGTTCTTCCTGCTGCATCACCTGATCCATGATAACTATGGCGTTATCCAGGTCCCCACCTTTCACCAGGTTATTTTTCAATAGCGCCTCCAACTCCCTGACAAAGACAAAGGTACGGCATGGCGCTATCTCGGTAGCAAACTCTGTAGCGTTGTCAAAAGAGGCAAATTGATTTCCCAAAACAGTTGAGTTGTAGGAAACCAGCACATCAATCGAGAAATTTTCATCCGGAAGGATGGTGATTTCAGAACCTGTAGACTGGTTGCGGTAGGTAATTTTTTTCTTCACTACAAAATACTCTCTCTCGGCATTCTGCTCAACCACGCCTGCCTCCTGAATCGCATCAACCCATGCCGAGGCGCTGCCATCCATGATTGGAACTTCAGAGCCATTGATCTCCATCAGTACATTGTCAATTTCTGATGCAATCAATGCAGCCATGCAATGCTCGATGGTACTGATAGATACCTCTCCATCCTTTAAAACAGTCCCTCTGGCAGTTCCTCTTACTTTGGATACATTGGCTTCAATCACAGGAGTACCTTCCAGGTCGGTCCTCATAAACCTGAAACCAAAATTTTCCGGAGCAGGTTTAAATGTCAGCGATACTTCAACACCTGTGTGAAGTCCTTTCCCGGTAACAGTGACCGGATACGCAATGGTATTTTGTTTTACTATCATCCCTTGATGGCTAAATATAAGAATTGGTTAATTAATTTCTGCTCGAATCAACGATCTATTTCTGCTCTGTCTGTTTCATCCATTTCTTCAAATCAGAAATGTCACCCGACATTTGCGGAAGTCTTCTGAAGATGGCCATGCATCTCATAAAATCTTTGTGGTCCTGCACCGGAGATCCAATCATGGTAGAGTTATCGGGGATGTTGGTCATCACACCGGCCTGACCTCCAATTTTCACATTGTCGCCAACCTTCAAATGGCCGGATATGCCAACCTGGGCACCAATCATGCAGTTCTTTCCAACTTTGGATGAACCGGCAACTCCTGAGTGTCCGGCCATCACCGTGTTCTCGCCAATTTCGACATTGTGCGCTATCTGGATTAAATTGTCCAGCTTCACACCCCTGCGAACAATGGTCGATCCCATGGTGGCGCGATCCACGCAGGTATTGGCGCCAATTTCGACCATATCTTCCAGGATCACATTACCAACCTGGAGAATCTTTGAAAACGGACCTTCCGAGCTGGGCGCAAATCCAAAACCATCGGCGCCGATTATGGCTCCGGAATGCAAGACACAATCAGAACCGATCTTACAATCTGCATATATTTTTACACCCGAATAAAGGGTGGTATTGTCACCTATCACCACATTATCCCCAATAAATACGTGCGGGAATATGCTGACATTATCTCCAATAACAACAGAAGCTGAGATATAGGCAAATGCACCAATGTAGATATCCTCTCCGATTTTGGCACTGCTGCTAATAAATGAAGGTTGTTCGATCCCGCTCTTGGCTGGCTTCAACTGCTGATACATTTTTAGCAATTCGGCAAGGGCTGTATAGGGATCATTGACCCGGATAAGGGTGCAAGACAGATTTCCGTCAGGCACAAAATCCCTGGAGACGATGACCGCGGAAGCAAGTGTTGAATAGATATATTTGGTGTAAACAGGATTGGAGAGGAAGGTGAGCGTTCCCGGAACACCATCATCAATTTTGGAGATATTATGTATCTTAATTTCGCCGTCGCCTTCAACGGTCCCATTGAGTATCATGGCAATGTCTTTGACCTTAAACTCCATTCAGTTGCTTTTAAAAATTCGGTGCAAAAATAAACAATATTAGTTACCTAACGAGATTTTCGCCGGATAACAGACAAAATGTTTGCGTACAGTCTTGGTTAATCCCTCCAGATTTATGTCTGATGCATCCCTGATATCTTTCAACTTGCCGTTTTTATATAGAATCAGTATCGCCTCAACATCAGGCTGGTAAGCATTATTAGTCATCTCGCCTACCGAGAAAAAATAATCCGCATCATCTTCCGAAATCCCAACTCTTGAATGAACTTTCCCTTTAAGCTCTTTTAACTGACTTTCGCTAAAAGGATGCTGTGAGATTTTAATCTTCATCAATTTTCTGTTGACAATCCGTCCGGCAAGATCAGATAGAACCGGATCTGAATGGGAGATCCAACCCTTAACGGTGGATAATAAATCCGAGTCGTCAAGCCCGGCAAAACGGTTCAGCGCCATTTCCCTCGTTTCCCTGTTGTGAGACCTGAAATCTGCAGCACTCACCTCTCCTTTCAGAAAGCAGTCAAACGCTTCTGCACATTCAACTTCCTTCCCCAGTTCGACCAGTGAAGAGGCACGTTTGAGCAGGTTTACCATGGTCCGTTCTGCCGATACAACCGTTTTGTGCAGATAAACCTGCCAGTACATCATTCTTCTCGCAATCAGAAATTTTTCCACTGAGTAGATCCCCTTGGCCTCAACGACCAATTGATCATTGCGGACATCCAACATTTTTATGATCCGGTCGGACGAGACAACACCTTCCGAAACGCCACAATAAAAACTGTCGCGCTTGAGGAAATCCATTCGGTCCATGTCGAGTTGACTGCTTACCAGGAGATGCAGGAAATGCTTGGGATAGCGATCGAGAAAAATGCGAATGGCAAGATCCAGTCTCCCTTCAAGCTCATCATTGAGCTGTTGCATAAAAATAAGTGAAAGCTCCTCATGGGATATACCCTTTACAATGGTCTCCTCAAGGGCATGCGAAAAAGGTCCGTGTCCCAAATCGTGCAGAAGGATTGCCGCCGAAACACCTTCGGCTTCCTCGTCAGTTATCTCGGCCCCCTTCTCCCGTAATACATGCAACGCTGTTTGAACCAGATACATACTGCCAATGCAGTGTTCAAAACGGGTATGATTGGCGCCCGGATATACCAGGGAGGTAAGTCCAAGCTGCCTGATGCGACGGAGACGTTGAAAATAGGGATGCTCTATCAAATCGAACAACAATCCTGAATTCAAATCGATGAAACCCCATACCGGATCGTTGATGATTTTACGCTTGTTTTGCTTCACAATGGGAAATATTTATTATCAATTTGACAACTAATTAATTACAAAATCCGACAGGGGCAGGCTCCATTTTTACCATTCACGCTTCAGATTTCACTTAAAAGCCCCTTAAACCCTGACAGATCATTCAAAAATAGAAATAAAAATTTGTTTAATTCAAACATTAATAGTAATTTCGCAGCGGAGATTAATCGAAGGATTAGGGGACGCATTGTCCCCTATTTTATTAATTTATAAAATGATATCGAAAGTAGTTATTCAAAAGATGGTGGAAGAAAAGCTCACTGACACGATGTTTATCGTCGATGTTTCGGTCGGGCCTGGCAACGCCATTTCGGTAATCATTGACAGCGATGAAGGGTTGAGTATCGACAAATGCATCGAAATGAGCCGCCACATCGAACATCAGTTCGACCGTGAGGTGGAAGACTTTTCTCTGGAAGTCTCCTCTCCTGGTTTGACACAGCCCTTCAAAGTGCTGCGTCAATATTTGAAAAATCTCGAAAAAGAGGTGGAGATCGTAACGGCAAAAGGGGACAAGATCACTGGCATCCTAAAATCAGCCTGCGAAGAGAGTTTTGTAATTGAGACATCAAGCAACATCAAAGTGGATGGAAAAAAGACAGTGGAACATAAAACTGTTGAATTTTCATTGCATGAAATAAAAACAGTTAAACCAGTTATTACTTTTAAATAAAAATCCTGAAGATATGGACAACCTCAATCTGATTGACACGTTTTCGGAATTTAAAGACCTGAAAAATATCGATCGAGCCACGATGATGAGCGTATTGGAAGATGCGTTCAGAAGCGTGATTCAAAAGCAGTTTGGCTCGGACGAGAATTTTGACGTCATTATAAACCCCGACAAAGGCGACTTCGAAATCTACCGGAACCGTACGGTTGTTGAAGATGGAGCGCTAACCGATTTGAATACTGAAATCACCATTTCGGCAGCCAATGCCAACAACGGGGATTATGAACTGGGTGAAGAGTTAACCGATACTATTCGTTTCAGCGATTTCGGAAGAAGGGCAATCCTGAATTTACGCCAGAACCTTGCCTCACGCATCCTGGAACTTGAAAAAGACAACATATACCAAAAATACAAATCCAGAATTGGAGAGATCGTCACAGGCGAGGTATACCAAATATGGAAAAAAGAACTGTTGTTGCTCGATGATGAGGGGAATGAACTGATTCTGCCCAAAAGCGAGCAAATTCCTTCCGATTTCTTCAGAAAAGGCGACAGTGTGCGGGCAGTGGTTATCAAAGTAGAAATGAGGAACAACAGTCCTTACATTATTCTTTCCCGCATCTCCCCTGTCTTCCTGGAAAGACTCTTCGAACTGGAGGTTCCTGAGATTTCGGATGGGTTGATTACCATTAAAAAGATTGTCAGGATACCTGGCGAACGTGCCAAGGTCGCTGTAGAATCGTACGATGACCGTATTGATCCGGTTGGCGCATGCGTCGGAATGAAAGGTTCGCGTATTCATGGTATTGTAAGAGAGTTACGCAACGAGAACATCGACGTAATCAACTTTACCAACAACAATCAGTTGTACATACAAAGAGCGCTCAATCCGGCAAAAATCTCCTCAATAAAGATCTATAGCAACGAGAACAGGGTCGAAGTTTTCCTGAAACCCGAGGAGGTCTCACTGGCTATCGGAAAAGGTGGGTTGAATATCAAACTGGCCAGCCAGCTCACTGGCTATGACATTGATGTCTACCGTGATCGCGAAATGGCTGACGAAGAGGATGTCTCACTGGAAGAATTTGCAGATGAGATCGATGATTGGGTTCTCGACGGGCTCAAATCTATTGGTTGCGATACTGCCCGAAATGTACTGAACCTCTCACGGGAGG
>JBBIUJ010000176.1:0-8490 GCA_037440345.1 Prolixibacter sp. | reverse complement strand
TGAAGAGGAGATGCTCGACGCCATTAGAATTGCGCACGATAACATCAAGATTCACTGCAAGATTCAGGAAGAACTTGCTGCAGAGGTCGGTGTTGCGAAACGCACCTATTGCCACGAAGAGAACGATGAAACACTTCGTGATGAAGTCTGGAAAGGCACCTATGACAAAGTATACAAAGTTGCCCGCTCCCTGATCAACGACAAACACTTGCGTTACGACTCTTTCGCACAAATTAAGGAGGAGTTTACCACAGCATACAGCGAGGGGAAAGAGGACGGCGAAGTCAACAAAACTTTGATCGCAAAATATTACCACGATGTAGAGAAGGAGGCCATGCGCCGCATGATCCTCGACGAAGGTGTTCGTCTTGACGGTCGTTCTACCACCGATATCCGTGCAATCTGGGGCGAGGTTGATTACCTGCCGGGATCTCACGGATCTTCCATTTTCACCCGCGGCGAAACTCAATCTTTGAGCAGCGTTACCCTTGGTACCAAAATGGATGAGAAGATCATCGACAATGTTACCTTCAAAGGCAAAGAGCGCTTTTTGCTGCACTACAACTTTCCACCCTTCAGTACCGGCGAAGCAAAAACGCCGAGAGGCCTTTCACGCCGCGAAATCGGTCATGGAAACCTGGCGCACCGGGCACTGAAAAGAATGATCCCGGAGGGATTTCCTTACATCGTTCGTGTCGTATCTGATATTTTGGAATCCAATGGTTCTTCTTCCATGGCAACTGTCTGTGCCGGAACGATGGCCCTTCTGGATGCAGGCGTCAGCATGAAACGTCCGGTTTCTGGTATTGCCATGGGTCTGATCACCGACAAAAAATCAGACAAGTTCGCAGTCCTTTCCGACATTCTTGGAGACGAAGATCACCTTGGCGACATGGACTTCAAGGTTACCGGAACCGAAAAAGGGATCACAGCCACCCAGATGGATATCAAAGTTGACGGATTGTCGTATGAAGTGCTTTCAAAAGCGTTGGCCCAGGCAAAACAAGGCCGTGAGCACATCATGGGCAAAATATTGGAAGTGATCAGCATTCCACGTGAAGATTACAAACCAAACGTTCCCCGCATCGTAAAGATGACCATTCCGAAAGATATGATTGGTCCGGTTATTGGCCCAGGCGGAAAGATAATCCAACAGATCCAGGCCGATACAAAAGCCACCATTGCCATCGAGGAGATCGACGATTTGGGTTATGTCGAAATCAGCGCTCCGGATAAGTCATCCATCGATGCAGCAGTTGCACGCATCCGTGCCATCGTTGCCATTCCCGAGCCGGGAGAGGTGTACGAAGGAAAGGTGAAATCGATTGTTCAATTCGGCGCCTTTATTGAAATTATGCCCGGCAAAGAGGGATTGCTTCACGTTTCTGAGTTCGACTGGAAAAGGATTGATAAACCAGAGGATGTGCTAAGTGTTGGCGATATTGTAAAGGTTAAATTACTTGAAGTTGAGCAACGTACCGGTAAACTTAAACTTTCTATGAAGGCCCTGATGCCAAAACCCGAAGGTTTTGTTGAAAGGGAGCATGGACGCGGTGACCGTGACCATGGACGTGGCGACAGGGATCATCACGGACGCGGTGAGAGGCAACCGCATCAAGGCGAAGAGCGCAAAGCTCCCAGCCACAGCCATTCGCTCAAGAAACCGAATCAGGAATAAAAATTTTCCAACATAAGTTTAAATGCCCGTTATCAGCGGGCATTTTTATTTTACTTTTAGGGATTCAACCTTAGAATTTCGAGAAGGATGATGAACCATGATTTTTTGGTCATTGAGGGGAATATTGGCGCCGGTAAAACAACTTTTGCCAGGATGCTGGGTGAGGAATTTGATGCCAAACTGATTCTTGAGCAGTTTGCTGAGAATCCATTTCTACCCAAATTTTACAAGGATCCTGAAAAGTACTCTTTCCCGCTGGAACTCTCGTTTTTGGCCGAAAGGTACGGTCAATTGAAGAATAATCTGGCAAACAGGGACCTGTTCCACCAGCACACCATTGCAGATTACTACTTCATGAAATCGCTCATTTTTGCGCAGAATACCCTGGCGCAGGATGAGTACAACCTCTACCGCAATTTCTTTGATATCATCTACGAACGGCTGCCCAAACCCGATCTGTTTGTTTACCTTCATCTGCCGGAAGAGATGCTGATCGTCAACATACGGAAACGAGGTAGGGCTTACGAACAGTCTATCGAAGCAGAGTACCTAAGAAAAATAAGGGAAGGCTATTTTACATTTTTCTCGCAACAGGATGATTTTCCGGTTTTGATAGTCGATACATCCGGTATCGACTTTGTTGCTTCCAAAGAGCATTACAGGATGCTTCGGGATTTGGTGACCAGACCCATCGACTGGACAGGTATCCGAAGGGAAATATTGCAGCCTGATTTTTAACAATTAACATATATTCACTGTTTTCTTAACCTAAAAGCATTATTTTTATGCGCATATAATCTCAAATTGTCAATTCAACTATTATTTATTTAAGGTCATTTTTATGAAGAAAATTAGTTTGATCGTGCCGCTGCTATTCGTATCCGGTGCTATTGTTATCAGCGGTTGTTCATCATTGAAAAAGATGCAGAAGAATGCTGGTTCTGTGACTTATACCGTAGTTCCTGAAGTGCTTGAAACACACGCAGGCAAAATTGATGCAACCATCCAAAACCAGTATCCTGCGAAATATTTTGCGCCAAAAGTTACCCTGACTGTTACTCCGGTGTTGAAATACAGTGGTGGCGAAACAGCATTGACTCCTTATGTTGTTCAAGGTGAAAAGGTGAAAGCGAACAACAAGGTGATTCCAAATCTTGCCGGCGGAAGCGTCACTTACAAGGGATCGTTGCCCTATAACAAAGAGATGCAACGTTCAGATCTTGAACTTCGCATCAAGGGATCTCAGGGATCAAAAACGGTTGATTTCAAGACAGTTACCGTGGCTAAAGGGGTGATTGCCACCTCCACACTGGTCGACAACAGTCCGCTAGGCATTACAGGTTGGCAGAAAAAGGCCAATACAACCGGTATCTATGATCCAACTTTGGATAAATACCAAAGAATCGTCCCTGATGCCTACATGGCCGACCTGGTTTATTTGATCAATAGCTCGGAAGTGAGGAAAAAAGAGTTGTCCAAAGCCGAAATTGCCCACCTGAACAAGTACATCGTTGATGCATACAATGCTCAGAACAAAGAGTTGAAAGGTGTTGAAGTATCGGCGTACGCTTCCCCTGACGGGACCATGGACCTGAATTCCAAACTTGCCGGAAAACGTGAAGGTTCGGCGACAAGTGTAGTGGACAATGATCTTAAAAAGGGCAAGGTAAAAACGGATGTTACCTCCAAAAACACACCTGAAGACTGGGAAGGTTTCAAAGCCCTGATGGAGAAATCAAATATCCAGGACAAGGATTTGATCCTTCGTGTATTGGCCATGTATTCTGATCCGGAGGTTCGCGAGCGCGAAATCAAAAACCTATCCTCTGCCTTTACGAAAGTAGCTGATGAGATTTTGCCCCAGTTGCGTCGTGCAAAAATTACCGCCAATGTTAATCTGGTTGGTAAGACAGATGCTGAAATTGCCCGTTTGGCTGATTCTGATCCATCCAAATTGAACCAGGCAGAGTTACTTTACGCTGCTACCCTCACAAGTGACCCAGCCAAACAAAAAGCCATTTATACGAGCTTCACCAAAACCTATTCGGACGACTGGAGAGGTTTCAACAACCTTGGCTATGTGCAAATGAACGAAGGTGATTTTGCTGCTGCCGGAAATAATTTTCAGAAAGCCGACCAGTTGGATCCAAAAAATCCGATCGTTCAAAATAACCTCGGTTGCGTGGCATTGAAAAACGGTGATTATGCTAAAGCCGAAATCCTTTTCGGAGCCGCTACCGGTGCAGGTAAAGAGGTTAAGGAAAACATGGGTATCCTGAAAATCAAACAGGGAGACTACGACACAGCCGTGAAATATCTTGGCGAACAGTCTACCTCATATGCCAACCGTGGACTTGCCCAACTGCTGAATGGCGACAACAACGGAGCACTTAAAACATTGAACTCCGCTCCTGTAGAATCAGGACGTATTGCCTATCTGAAGGCCATTGTATATGCACGTACCGGCAAAACCAGCCAGATGTACGAAGCATTGGTCAATGCCATGAAAAAGGATCCGGCTTACAAAGCGATTGCACAAAGCGACCGGGAGTTTGACAAATATGCCAACGATCAAAATTTTAAGCTGTTGTTCCAGTAATGGAATAATAAATCTGACGATAATTCGTTGAGGTATTCAAAATTTCGTTACTTTTAAGGGTCAGTTTCTGGTTAATTTTTGTCTTCCCTTGAATGTTGATGTCCAAATTTTGTGCACCATGACCGGGAAAATGGTACTGTATCTTATGATGACCCTTCTCACCGTACTCGGGTGCAAGAAGGAACACGTCCCACCGGAGGACCCTGACGGTGTGCTTGGGGGAAGTTTCGGGCCACCGAATGTCGACCTGGTCGTATCTGTAAGCAGCAGCGCCAACCCGGTAAGTGTTGGCACATTGCTTAATTTTACCATTAAGGTTGCCAATAAGCCGGGCAATAACCCTGCCTCAACAATTTCTGCTACCAGTGTAAAGGCCGTTTGGAGCGCTCCGCCGGGAAACAATTATAATTTTAGTTCTGCAGATCCCGATTGTTATCCTACTAACTATAGCGTTGATTGCTATTTTGGCAATCTCGTTTCGGGCGCATCCAGCAGCAAAGTAATAAAGATTGTGCCAATCCAGGCAGGAACGCTAAGTGTTATGGTTACAGTCTCTTCCAAAGAGCAGGATGGTGATATGAGAGATAATCAAGCATCGATTTCAATTACAGTAACTGGCCAGTAGTCGAGGCAGTACCCCAATACCGGCAAAAGAGAACATACTCAAAAAGTTTCCGAAGTTTTAGTTGCCAGCATAATTCAGCAAGTGACTAAAGCTTCGGAAATTTTTTCTTAATTCCCCAACTGGTACATCAACCTCTTTAACTCAATCTCCGAAATTTTAGCCGCGAATTTTAGGTTGACCAATTGGTAACCAGTACTTTCAAAACTGGATTGTGCGGCTTTTACATCGAGGATGGTTGCCTGGTTAACCTGAAAACGCTGCATCACTACGTTGATTAGTTTCTGCGAAAACTGAATGGTGTTTTGTTGTGATTCAAGTTGTTGCAGGGTAGTGTTGTAGGATTCGAAAGTTTTCACGGCGCCGGCTGTCAGGAGGTTAAGCAGACTCTCCTGTTGCAGTTTGGCATTCCCGAGATTGAAAACAGCCACCTCCTTCTGAATTTTGTACGCATTCCCGTTGTAGATCGGTATCTGCAGTGTAAGACCTGCATAGGGGCCATAATTCTGATTTAACAGGTAAAGCCCGGCATCACTTTGGGTGCGGTTCAGGTTGTACCCGGTATTCAGCCTTAGGGAGGGGTAACGCAGGGAGGTTACCTCCTTTATAACCTGCTCGTTGATCTTAACCTGCTGTTCTGCTGATAAATACTGCGGATTTTGACTAAGAAACGAAAGGATGGAATTTAGCTGTATAGATTTGTCAACGACAATGCTGTCATCAATCGAATAGGAGTAATATTTTTTCCGGCTCATCAGTTGCAGGAGGTCCATTTTTGTCTGTTGTACCACCAATTCCTGGGATTTTAAAGATTGTTTGGCAGTATTGACATCAATCAGCGCCTGCAAATAGTCGGCATCGTTGGCCATCCCTACATTTTTCCTTTCGGTGACGATATCCAGCTTCTTCTGCGAGACATCCAGTGAAGTCTGCATGATTTTAAGGTACTCCTTTTGACGTACAATGTCATAATATTTGGCCATCACAACGGCAATACTGTTCTGAATTTGCAGGTTAAACAGCAATTCACTCTGCTTTTGCAAGAGGCTCAAACGTTCTTTGGTAGCGAAAACCTTAAATCCATTGAACAAAACCATTCCGGCGGTGACACTTGAGTTCATGGTGTTTCCACTGGCACTGCTCTTTTTTATTTCGGTTCCGCTATTTAATTTTTGGTTGACATTGGTAACTGATTGGTTGTCGGCCAAACTGGCATTGACAGTTGGCAAACCTCCCGCCACGCCAAAGGAGTTATTGATTTTACTGATCTCTACATTGTTCCCGGCAATCCGGATGTCAAAACTATTGCTAAGCGTAGTATCTATCGCATTCTTTAAGGTGAGTATCGGTTGAGCCATCCCCAACACCGGGAAAACAAGCAAAACCAGAATATGTAATTTCTTCATCTGTAATTTGTAATCTTTAATTCTTAATTTACAAAAACTGCTGGTCGACCTCTTCCCTGGTTTTGTGCTTTCCGGATACGAAGGTATAGATTGCCGGAATCACAAACAGCGTAAGTATCAGGGAGAAGACGATTCCACCAACGATCACAATACCCAAAGGGACCCTGCTGGAAGCCGCATCACCCAGACTAAGTGCAATTGGCAGCGCACCAAGGGATGTAGCGAGACTCGTCATTAAAATTGGACGCAGGCGTTGTGTGGAGGCATCTATAACAGCCTGGAATTTGTTTATTCCGACTTCCCGTTTCTTGTTGGCAAACTCTACAATCAGGATTCCATTCTTGGTAACTAGTCCGATCAGGGTTATCATTCCGATCTCGGAGAAGATATTGAGGGTCTGGTTGAATATCCAAAGACATAGTACGGCACCGGCAATTGCCAAGGGTACAGTAATCATGATAATGAACGGATCTTTGAAACTTTCGAACTGTGCGGCCAATACCAGATAAATCAGGAGGAGGGCCAGTACGAAGGCAAAAGCAGTATTGGAAGAGCTTTCAGAGAAGTCTCTCGAAGGACCGCTGAGGGAAGACTGGAAACTTTCATCCAGCAGTTTGTCGCCAATGGCTTTCATGGCGATGACACCATCTCCGATGGTTTTTCCTTCGGCCAATGACGCCGATATGGTTGCAGATTTGTACCTGTTGAAGTGGTAAAGTGTCGGAGGATTGGCATTGGGAGATATCTTCAGTACTTCAGATAAGGCTATATTGTTTCCCAGATTATTCCTGACATACAACTTGGAGATATCTGTTGGTTGCTGACGGTCGCGCAGTCCAACCTGGCTGATTACCTGATATTGGCGGCCGTTCATGATGAAATAGGCCAGCCTGCGTCCGCTAAAGGCACTCTGAAGTACTCCGGCAATATCCGATACAGTCAGGCCTAGTTCGCGGGCCTTGATCCGGTCGATAAGAATATCTACCTCGGGCTTGTTAAACTTCAGGTTAACATCCACATTCTGGAAGGTCTTATCATTACGGGCTGCATCCAAAAATTTGGGAATGACCTCTTTCAACTTGTCAAAGTCGAGATTTTGGACGACAAATTGCACCGGCAGTGCACCTCTTGAAGCCAATCCAACTGATATGGTCTGCTCTTCCACAGGGAAAATCCGAAGATTATTGAACCTCATCACAGTTTTAGACATACTCTTTGCGATATCGCTTTGCGACCTTTTTCTATCGGAAGCCGGGACCAAGCCGATCCGGCCAAAACCGGCATTCACTCCGGTACCGCCAAACCCGGGGAGTGCCAGGAAGGAGAAGCTGCCTTCAGGGATTGAATCGATCAGGAAGTTGCTGAACTCTTCACCGGCCTTGGTCATGTAGCCGTAGCTGGCACCTTCAGGTCCGGAGATCTGAAAACGGATACTGCTTTTGTCCTCCAGGGGAGCAAGTTCACTCTGCAGCGTTCTTCCAATCAGGTAGGTTACTAAAATACAGCCAAGTACAATGACCCATGCCATCCACCTCATGCGAATGAATTTCTGAAGCAAATTCTTGTATCCATTCTCCATTCCCTGAAAGAAAGGCTCAGTTTTTTGGTAAAACATCCCGTGACGGGCATGTTTTCTATTTAAATATACGTTCAGGACCGGAGTAATGGTAAGGGAAACAAAAGCTGAAATCAGAACCGCACTGGCAACAACAACAGCGAATTCGCGGAACAAACTGCCAACAAACCCCTGAAGAAAGAGGACCGGTAAAAAGACGATCGCCAGCGTGATGGAGGTCGATATAACCGCGAAGAATATCTCCCTACTGCCCTCCAGCGCGGCCCGGCGAATGTGCATGCCATTTTCGAATTTTCTAAAAATATTCTCGGTCACAACGATCCCATCGTCGACCACCAAACCCGTCGCCAGAATGATACCAAGCAACGAAAGGATATTGATCGAGAATCCCGCCAGGTACATCACGAAAAAGGTGGCAATCAGTGAGATGGGAATGTCTACCAGTGGCCGCAAAGCAATCATCCAGTTTCTGAAGAAGAAGAAGATGACCATGATGACCAGGAGGAAAGCGATAAACAGCGTCTCTTTCACCTCGGTCAACGATTTGCGGACATTTTTGGTATTGTCGATCAGTGTGGTAAAGGTGATATCCCCTTTTTGGACTTCTTG
>JBBIUJ010000175.1:0-8509 GCA_037440345.1 Prolixibacter sp. | reverse complement strand
GCCACAGTGGTGATCGGTGGACTCATCTCCGCAACTTTTCTCACTTTGGTCATTCTGCCGGTCTTCTATATTTTATTTTCAAAGGGTCAGTTGAGATCTTCAGTAAGGCGAAAGTCCGTTAAAATAATTTCCATTTTGCTGTTTTTGATTGCCGGTTCCCCGATGATCAACTCCACCTATGGACAGCAGTCGAGACGACTCAATTTGCACGAAGCCATTCAGATGGCGCTTGACAGCAACCTGGCCGTGCGCTCATCCGCCTATTCCGTGCAGGTACTTAAGGCGTTGAAAGGCGCCTCCCTGGATCTGCCAAAAACAGCCGTCGACGGTCAGTACGGACAGATCAACAGCTACGGCAAGGATAACAGCTTCACTCTGACGCAATCCTTCGCCTTCCCTACTGTCTACATCAACCAGGGCCGATTGGCAAATGCGGGTGTCAGGAGCAGCGAATGGCAGTTGAAAGTGTCACAACTTGAGATTGCCACCGAGGTCAAGCAGGTTTACTGGCAATTGGCTTACTTTCATGCTAAGCAGAAGTTGTTTGCTTACCAGGATAGCCTCTTTTCAGGATTTCTGCGCGCGGCAGAACACAGGGCCCGACTTGGGGAGACTAACCGGTTGGAAATGATCACTGCACGGTCACAAAGTATGGAAGTAAAAAATCAGTTGCAACAGGTTACAGCAGATTTGACCATTGCCGAGCATAAATTGCAGACGCTCCTGAACAGTTCGTTGGCTGTGACTCCAAAAGATACCCTGTTGACCAGGACTGAATTTTTTCCTGTGCCGGATAGTATGGCTTTGTCAGGAAATCCCAATGTTGGGTACGTAAAGCAGCAGGTTCAGATCTCACAATTTGAAAGAAACCTTGAGAGAAGCCGGATGTTGCCTGACTTTACCATCGGCTATTTTAGTCAAACAATGAATGGAATCCAGGAGGTGAACGGTATGCCCCGAACTTTTGGCGCGGGGGAGAGGTTCAACGGCATTCATGCGGGTATTGCAATCCCGTTGTGGTTCATATCCTATACCTCCAAAACCAAAGCGGCCAGGCTTAAGGCAGAGGTTGCGCAGACGAATGCAGAATATTATTCAAAATCGCTTGGAGGCAGTTATCGTTCCTTGTTGGGAGAATACGAAAAATTCAACAACAGCGTGAACTATTACGAAAAGCAGGCCATTCCGGAAGCCAATATCATCATCGAGCAGGCAACGCTCAGCTTCAAGGCCGGCGCGATGGATTACCTCGAATACATCCTGAACCTGAGTCGCGCTTTGACCATCAAGCAGAACTACCTGGATGCGCTGAATAATTACAATCAAACAATAGTATCTATTGAATTTATAACGGGAAAAACCTTTTAAACTTCATGATTATGACAAGATATAGATTTCTGATATACTTCTTTTTATCCCTATTTATCATCACTTTGGCTTCGTGTTCGGGGGGGAAGAAACCGGCCGCGGAAGTCAAAGCCACAGAAGTTCTCCCGGAGGATATCGTTGAGCTTCGGGGCGACCAGATCCAGCTTGCCGGAATTCAAATTGGGGCAATTGAAACCCGTGCGCTGAGCGGTACGCTTAAAGTTAGTGGCATAGTTGCCGCGGCTCCTCAGAACCTGGCAACGGTGAGTATGCCGTTTGGTGGTTTCGTCAAGAGCACAACTCTGATGCCGGGTAATTCGGTACAAAAGGGTCAGACTCTGGCCATTCTGGAGAACCAGGAGTTTGTCGATATTCAGCAGAATTTTCTGGAAGCAAGGAACAAACTGGAATATGCTGAAGCAGAGTTCAATCGTCACACCGAGCTTTACAAAGACGATGTTTATTCGCAGAAAAATCTGCAGCAGGTCACAACAGAATACAAGAACCTGAAGGCTAAGGTAAAGGCGCTTGAGCAGAAATTGGCGCTGATCGGAATTAACCCGGCTAACTTTCGCGAGGAAGATATCACCAGGTCTGTCCCGGTGGTTTCACCGATCTCGGGATATGTTAAAACGGTCAATATCAACATGGGCAAATATGTTGCCCCTTCAGATGTACTCTTCGAAATTGTTAACAGCGATAAGTTATTTCTTGAGCTTACCCTTTTCGAGAAGGATGCCGATAAAGTGACCTCCGGGCAAAAAATCAGGTTTTTCATCAACAATGAGACGGAAGAGCACGAAGCGGTAATTTACCAGACTGGCAAATCCATCAATACCGACCGCACCTATAAAGTATATGCCAGTGTGACAGGTGTTTGTAAAAATGTTATTCCTGGAATGTATGTCAATGCCATCATCGAGTCTTCTTCCAATAAGGTTGCTGCATTACCTTCCGGGGCCATTGTCAGCTTCGATGACAAGGATTACATCTTCGTTTTCGATAAAAATAAGGAGGAGGGGGGCACGCCTTTTACCGAATACCGCATGATCGAGGTGCATAAAGGTGTTACCGATGGCGGTTATACCGAAATAGTCCTACCGGATGGTTTTGATATACAGACGGCCAGGGTCGTTTTGAAAGGTGCGTACAACCTGCTCTCTGCAAAGAAAAATGCCGGCGAAATGAGTTGTTGATTGAGGCAATCCGTGAAGGTGCCTTGAATCTGATGACAGCAATAAAAAATGAATAGGAGATTTGATGGTAGAGTCGAATATTGACGCTATCTTTCAAACTGTATAAAATTTACAAATTAATGTCGTTTAGATAAAGAGATGCTTCGTTTTCCGTGTGAGCAACTCCGAAGGAGTTTTCCTTGAATAACCCCCAGTGCAACCAGGGGACGAGCGAAAAAAATCTTTATAAACCCCACCGGGGTTTCCCAATAACAAGGTACTGCAAACTTTGTTTTGAAATTGTTGGGTAACTCCTTCAGAGTTTATTCTCATTTGTGCCTTTCTATTCCTCCGGTTGAAACCGGAGGTTATTCGTGGGCAACTCCTACGGAGTTCTACAAACTAAAAGATGTTGATTTACAAATTTCCTTTTCAGTAGGGATTGTTATTAAAATACTTAGCGGTTTCTTTTTGGGCAGAAAATATAACAATGGAAATCATGAATTACAGTCGAAATAACCTGAGTTTGGTTGCATCGTTTTTTTGCATTGTTCTCCTTTTCAGTAGTGTGGTAGCCACAGCGCAGAAAACATTTCCCTCCATTCCTCCAAAGGATGTCACCAACGCCATGGACCGGGACCAGATGTTGCTGCAACTCGGTATTAAGCTTCCTGAATTGCCTTCGAAATTGAATGACCCAAACAGACCGGCTGAGGCTGTCCCTTCGGATAAAAACAATCCGGAAGGCAACTGGACCGATGTGGCCAAACATACCTTTGCCAGGTCGGCCTTTGGACTTTGGAACAACTACTCGGACAGATCGGCCGGTTTCTTCCCCGGCCAGGATTCTGCAAGACTTGGCAATTATACTCCCATCAATCTTTTGAAGATGAATAATGGGAAGGCTATCACTACAGTGGATGAATGGTGGAATCTGCGGCGGCCCGAAATCCTCAAAGATTTGCAGGAGCAGCTTTATGGCAAAATTCCGGACGACAGTATTTTGCCAAAAGTATCGTGGTCGGTTGTTACCTCAAGAACCGGAACAGGCAGTAATGCCTATCTTCAGAAAGAGATTACAGGAACGCTTGACATTTCACGCTATCCTGAAGTCAGGAACAGACCGGTCATCTCCGCGACACTGCGAACTCCGGCAACGGCAACACTGCCGGTTCCGGTCATGGTAGTTTTCGGCGGATTTGGTAATGTGCTTGAAACCTACTGGTCCCGTGCCAATCCAAATGGCTGGGGCATCTGTGTGTTCAATTTGGGAGCGCTGCAGCCCGATAACGGCGCCGGACTGACAAGTTACCTGATCGGCCTGGTGAACAAAGGAAACTGGCGCAAACCCGACGATTGGGGAACACTGGTTGCCTGGAGCTGGGGTGTAAGCAGACTGATCGATTATTTTGAGACCGACAGAGAGGTAAACAGCCGGATTATTGGACTCACCGGCCATTCGCGTTACGGCAAAGCTACACTGGTTACCATGGCCTATGAGCCAAGGGTTGCCATCGGATTCCCGAGCGATGGCGGGAGTTTGGGTACAAAGATGAACCGCCGGCACTGGGGACAGGACCTCGAAAATTCAACCGGCGATAACGAGTACCACTGGATGGCAGGCAACTTCTTCAATTGGGCCGGAGAGCTGGTACCAGGTCAATACCTGCCTAGAAAAATAGAGAATTTGACGGTCGATGCCCACTCGTTGCTTGCCTTGTGTGCGCCGCGGCCAGTGTTGCTCAACGGCGGCAACAGCAGTTCATGGACCGATCCTTATGGCCAGTACCTGACCACTTTGTATGCATCGCCGGTCTACCGGTTGCTAGGCAAAAAGGGTATAATTATGAACGATCCCAGACCAATCATCGACAAAGCTTACATCGAAGGGGGAGTAGCCTTCAGGTACCACAACGGCGGGCATACCGATGCCCCGGAATGGCCCTCCTTTTTCGAGTTCGCTTCCATACATTTTGATATTTCAAGATTGGAGACCTCGAAAGCCTTCCTGGTACTGGGTGCCAAAGCGGACCTGACGGCAGTCGTTAAAGTTTCATCCAACCATGATTGGATTGTTGAAAGCTCAAGAAAATGGCTTTATGTTGATTCCTTGCTTCATTCAAAGGTAGATTCCGTAAAGGTATCAGCCTCTCAAAACATAATTATTCCACGTTCCGCAGTGTTGACTGTCACTTCAAAAGGGAGGAAACAGGTCATTTCGGTTTTCCAGGCATCTGCAAAACCGAAACTGAAAATATCAGCCAAAGAGCTTTCTGTTGGTGAAAAGACCAGTAGCACGGTATCCTTCGAACTGACCTCAAACAGCGCATGGAGCATTTCCGGTGCTGAAGGTTGGCTAACCGCAAGTGAAGAGGCGGGAATCAACAGCAAAAAGATCGCACTGACAGCATCGGCCAATCCGATGGCCGCCAAACGAAAAATCATATTGACAGTAAATTCCCCGGGCCTTGCCCCTGAAACCATTGTTGTTACCCAACTTGAGGCGGCTCCGGTTGTCAATCTGTCTTTGGAGTCGATAATGCTGAATGGAGCCGAAGGGAGTTCCGCATCGGTGATGATTATGTCTAATACTCCCTGGACTTTGAAATGTTCCGAACCATGGCTCTCGGCAAGTGAGGTAAAAGGTGAGCGGTTTACAAGGGTGGTCTTCACCGCTACTGAAAACAACAGTTCATCCGAGCGCAGTGCAACGATTTCAGTGTATGCCGCAGGCATGGAACCAAAAATTGTCAGGGTGGCTCAGAAGCAAAAAATTGAAGCCGGAGCAGGAATGTAACCTGCGATAGTTTTGCGGATTTGGGGATAGAGAGGATTTATAATCTGACCCAGTATAATACCTTCAACTCGCTCGCCTTTTTTGCTTTACTTATATTGTCGTAAAACTCGAACCAACTGTTTTTTCCTCCATAAAATAGCCAGTTATATTCGTTAATAAATTCTAAGTTTTTATTTCCAATATATCTAAATAATAGTGAGTTGAAGTGATCTGTTATTTTAGTGAAGTGCTCCTTTGAAACCAGAAAACTTTCCTTTCTTTCGTTTGTGAGAGATTGGAGAGCGTGCATTATGAGTTTCTCACGCGCTTCATTCTTGATTTGTTGATTATAGGTCTGCATGACAGGTAGGGGTATATTTCTTTCAGCTATTTTGGAACTCTTCGGGTGGTTTTTGGCTATTGAATGTTGTAGAATCAAATACATTTATTCCAATAGCTTTTTTCTTTCAATCCTTTCTTTGGCTTCTACTAAAATGCTGTGAATCTTTTTTTCAAATTGTTTCTTGGAGGGTAACTCTGTCCAGTATTCAGCTACCATTATACCGTCTTTATGCATTTCCAATAATTCTATCTGCTCTCTGCGACTTTCAGCACAAAGTATTAAACCAACTGGTGGTAATTCTCCCTCTTTCTTTTCATATCTGTCCAACCATTTTAAATACAATTCCATTTGACCTTTATGTTTGGCCTCAAATTTTCCCAATTTCAATTCTATGGCTACCAGCCGTTTTAAATTTCGGTGGTAGAACAGCAGGTCTAGATGAAAATCTTCACCATCAATTATCATTTTCTTCTGACGTTCTACAAAGGCGAAGCCTTTACCTAATTCTAATATAAATGCTTCTAACTCCCGTAGAATGGCCTCTTCTAAATCTTTCTCCAAATAGGGAGCATACTTCCCTGAGCGTCGTTACATCTTTTTGCCATCCGTCATCGTCGAAGTCAATTGCCAAAAACCAGCAGGTTTCATTGGATAGCAAAGGATAGAGTCCGGCAACAAGATTTTGCCTGCCACGCAAATGCCCGTCAATAGCCACTTCATCTAAAGGGAGAAAATCCTGATGTTTACATGTAGAACATTTTATTTTTGACTTCTGACAAATGCCTGGTTTCCACTCATTACCACAGGCAGGTGAATAGCCGGCAGTTCCTTTTGCTTTATTTTCCCATCTTTTTGCATACACATCATCCCTTCCCTTGAACAATGATTGAAAGAGTCTAATTTTTGCGCTGGCATCAGATAGTTTGTCTATAGCTTCAGATGGCGCTGAAGATTTGGTTTCTCTGTGCCAATCAAACAATTCAGGCTCAGGAACTGCAAGATATTCAGAAACTATGTTATTAGCCTGTGAATCTTCATGAATTGTGTCCATACCAAGTTCAGTCCTCAGCCTTTTTATTTCTTCTCTCAGGCGGTTGTTTTCAAGGAGCATTTGTTGGTATTTTTCTTTCAAAGCTTTAAAATCCATTTTTTACGCGTTACCTTCTTTTGAATAACTATCGTTTTATAACAAATTGATCATGCAATTAGAGCTATATTATTGATAAAGAAAGACATTACAGTATTATTTTATTCCGAAAAAGCGTTTCAACCTTTCCTCTTCCTGCCTGTGTTTTGCCGAATTCTGAGTTTTAAGTTTGTTTATATTAAGCAGCTTCCATTGTACGGAAGGGAAATCCCTGAAATCTGAGTATGCTGATTTTTCCCATTGCGGGTCGCCTTCTTCAAAACTAACGAGGAATGCTTTGTCTTCTTCGCTCAGCATTGAGTTGACAAAAGCAATCAGCTGTTCCCGTGCTGTTTCGTAGTTTTCATAGGTAAAAGGAATATCTGTCATACCACGAAACTGGTTTTCGAGGGCTTCCTGCTGATTTATAGGGTTTGGATACAAAGACTCAATGATAGGTTTGTCGCTTCCCAGCAAAGCAAACATAAAACCTCGTTTCAAATTGTTCATTTTATCCGTTTCCATATAATTGAAGTCGAACAAATCGCGCGGGTGCTGACGGCTGAGGGCAGCAGCAATTTTCCCGCCATACAATTGTTCCATCGGTACGATTCGTGCTTTACAGTACATCCCGAATTCTTCCTGCGCTTTACCGCATAATGGCACTTCAATTGTCGGTCCGATAATGCCCCGTTTAATCCCATTAACTTCAATTTTCACTGTGCTTCGTCCCAGTGTGCATAAAAGCTTATTGGGTACCGGACGGATATTTATACCCGGCACGGCACGTTGAAGTTGCTGACTGATTACAGCCAGTTTTTTATCGATTTTCGCCAGGCTTTCGTCCCGTTGTCCAAACGGAATATAAGTTATATCTACATCTACCGAATAACGAGGAAGATCTTTGATAAACAGGTTTATGGCCGTACCTCCATGAACCGCAAAATCTTCTTCCCGGTAGATTACGGGTAATATACGGAGTAAAAGGCTGACCTGTTCTTTGTAAAGGTTATTCATAATTTTTTAATTCTTCGGGTATTACTATCTGGTATTTGCTGTCGTA
Source organism: Prolixibacter sp. (assembly GCA_037440345.1). GTDB lineage: Bacteria > Bacteroidota > Bacteroidia > Bacteroidales > Prolixibacteraceae > CAINVV01. Next base: position 658 of record JBBIUJ010000175.1, on the reverse strand, counting down.
AACACCGTTGGGCACGATTTCACGTTTACCACTCCCGGTATCTATTTTCTGCAAGTCCAGGTCACTGAACCATGTGTGACCGGCTTTCTCCGCCATATACAGGAACATACGTTTTATTTTTACTGATGTATTTTGCTCCAGCAGGGTTTGTACCGTGCCGGGGCGAAGTGCGGTCAATTGTTCCATTACATAGTACAAATCCATGAGGTTGTACTGCCGCAGGACAAGGTTCAGGCACTCCATAAACGCCCGTTCCGGGGTGGAAGCCAGTATTTCAAATGCACCCTGCATCATCGAGGTTAATCCGGTATCTGTATCGAAATACTCTGAGGTAACGGGTAATAGGTCCACACCCCAGTCATGTTTTCTGAGCCAAGACGGAACCCACTCGTCTTTAGGATGGCCAACATATACAACCGGTCGCCCCATAGGAACATAATGCGTGTATCCCGCCAGCTCCAAAGCAGATAGTCCACCAACATAAAAATGTTTGCCGGCTTGTTTGTTCAATGAAGATAAAGCCCCGTATATGGTTGGGGTCTCGCCGCTACGGATCATCACACCTGCCCCTATGGAGGTCAGCCATCCAGAATCACGATACCTTCGTTGTAGCTCATAAGATAAGCCGTTTTCTCTCATCCAAGATGAGAAGAATAGG
>JBBIUJ010000174.1:0-8637 GCA_037440345.1 Prolixibacter sp. | reverse complement strand
CGTCCCTCCTTGTCCAGCAACTGTTTTTTGATCTCCTCACTGATCACAGACTGCAATCGGGCCACCATGTCGGGATAGGGGTGCGGACCAACCGTTGAGCCGATGATGTAGTATGTGTCTGAAGGGTTGCAGCACCAGTCGCGGATTGCTTCGTTGGTGGCGTCCTTCAGCGTCATGTTGCCGGAGGTAACCGGTCGCACTTCGGCTCCCAGCATCTTCATCTTTTGTACGTTGACATGCTGACGGGCGACATCGGTTTTACCCATGTAGACGATGCACTCCATGTTCATTAGGGCGCAGACGGTAGCTGTAGCAACACCGTGCTGACCCGCGCCTGTCTCGGCGATGATGCGGGTTTTGCCCATTTTGCGCGCGAGAAGTATCTGCCCGATGGTGTTGTTGATTTTGTGGGCGCCGGTATGGTTCAAATCTTCGCGTTTAAGGTAGATCCTGCAGCCATATTTATCGCTGAGCCGTCTTGCCAGGTACAAGGGTGAAGGACGACCAACATAGTCCTGAAGCAATTGGTCAAACTCCTTTTTGAATTCTTCACTCTCAATGACCTGCAAATAGGTGTTTTGCAATTCAGTTACACAACGATGAAGGATTTCAGGAATGTATGCCCCTCCGAATTCCCCGTAATAACCGTTTTTATCTGCCTGATAGTTGTTCATATTTGTGTCATTTTTCAGTATTTTCTATAGCGTATCAATTGTTCAATAGTAAGAGGTTATTAGCTGTTAGCTTTTAACCTTAGCTTGAAATAGTTTCATTATTGACTTTTCCATTTTGTTCTTTTCTCTTTTCGCATCCTTTTGTACTTTTCGTCCGAAAAGAGATGCCCACAATTTTTTAATTACTTCCGCGGACGGGGAGCTCCAATCATTCTTCAACCCCGGGTTCCGCTTCGCTCTGCCCGGGGCTATTCATATTTAACCCTTTCAGGGTGTGATTCCCAAACCATCATTCCTGAGGTCAAAAATAGGCCGACTTTTAGTATCCCGTCTCATTTTCTCATCTTCTCCGTTTCCCATATTCTCATCTTCTCATTTTCCTATTTTCAATTCTCTACGCTCAACTTTCAACTAAAAAAAGAGGCCTGTCGCGGTTGCGACAGGCCTCTTTTTACTATATCAATTCAGGTAAATACAAGCGTTGCTTCCTTACGACTTTTGAGGGTTATAAGCCAGCCACCACCAATATGTATTTGCCAAACGTGTGATCATTGTATACTTGTTTGGCGCAAAAGTATGAAAAAAACCTTACAACCCCTCCATTTTCAGAAAAAAATATTTGAAAGCATCAAATATTTCGATGATCATTCGTTTTTAACGATTAAAATGCTTAAATTTCCCTGTTTTTCTTTTAATACTGAAACAATTTTAAACTCATAACTCATATCTTATAACTCATAATTCATAATTCATAACTGTTTTCACATATTTCCTGTTGCGTAGCGTATCCCTTTTCTACCTAAATCCCTTAGATGAAACCATGTTACTGCCTGATACTGCTGCTCTTCCTTGGAAGCTGTATCTCCGTTTCCAAAGAGCAAAGAACGACTGTTCGGCAATTTGCCGTCCAAGCCGTTAATTTCTCCACTTTACCTGAAAAGATATGGATGGAGCTTGCAGATATACGTGAGCTCAGAGGGGTTTATTATGCCAACTCCTTTACCAATCCTGTTACACACCTAAACGAACTGAATGCTATTGTTCAGGAGCGTATCAGCAATGATAAGGTTCCCGCCAGGGTAAGGCCTGTTTTTAAGATACTGGAGAACTATGCCAACGGTTTGGTTCAGCTCTCAAGCGATGCCCCGTTCGATGCCAATAGCAAACTTTATGGAACTTTTGGCGCTGAGGTTGAAACTTTGGTTGGAGAATACAATCAGTCATCTGCAGTAAGCAAACTGCCGTCAGGAATAGGTAATTTTCTAGCAGAAACCCTCAATCTGGGTACCAACGCGTACCTATCGAACAGACAATTCAAAGAACTAAAAAAATATGTGAACCAGGCAGATACGCTGGTCTCCAGTCTCTGCATCGAGATAGGGAGGTATTTGTCGTCTGAGCTACTTGTTCAGCTAATTGCCAATGAAGATACGGGTTTGGGCGAAAGCTTCAGCTTCTATTTTGCCAAACGCGTACCTCCCTCTATCGAAAGTGAAAGGGACTATATAGATTTGAAAAAAAGGATTGAACGTCTAAAGGAGTTTCGAAGGCAAACCATTGATGCAGTAAAAAAACTCAGGATTGCACATTTGGCGCTTGAAGAGTCCCTTAACAAAACCAAAACAATAAAAGAGATTGCCGAGGCTCTGAACAGTTTTTATTCAGATGTCGAAAGGTTATATAAAATGGTGGACGAATTAAACAAAAAGAGATAATAATGATAAAAATGGACAAAGAGATCACATTGGAAGAGATCCGAAAGGCACAGTTTGACATTCTTGTTGAAATGGCTGGTAAAAACTTAAGTCCCGAAGCAGTGCAAAGTCTCGAAAAGACATCCCAGCATCTGAGAAATCTTGAGAGGTTATTGGTCTCGTCATTTGAGAAGAGATTAATAGTAGCACTTAAAAATGAAAGCATGGCGCTAAATGCCTTGACTGAGGAGATGAATAGGAGTTCGGAACAGCTATCCGGACTTACCGTTACACTTCGAAAAATTGTTAAAATAACTGGTCAGATCATCGATATTTTGGAACTCGTTAAATAAGATTCACAATTTTTCTTTTCATTTGCATACTTAAGAACCGGATGGACGTAAAAATTTGCATGTTCATGGTTCATTTAAATTTGTAAATGTGAAAATTCTAACTCTTTTAAAACCCAGCGTTCCAAAGCGTCTCCTACTTTTTATTGCAGCTGCCCTGTGGACTATTGCAGGATCAATGCTGATGTTTAAGGGCTATAAGATGCTTGATACAACCACCCGTTCGCTTGGGCTGAAATTGTTGATAGCACTGGCAGGTGGTATCCTCTTCTACCTAAAACTTTTCTCAAAACTATCCTTGAAACATACGCTCAGAATTCTCAAAATGAAAGAGGCTTATCCTTGTGCTTTCTCTTTCTTTAATTTCAGGAGTTATCTTGTGATGATCTTCATGATCTCCATGGGAATAACCCTGCGGACCACAGGATGGATCCCACTTCCTTACCTTGCATACCTTTACATGATGATGTCTGTACCACTGTTGCTCTCCTCTCTGCGCTTCTACTATACAGGGTTTTACTACGGAAAGTTTCTACTAACCAGCGACGGGGGAAGCGTTTAAAAAATTGACGATTGAAAATGGACAATTGTCAATGAATCAGATAAATACTATAATTGGAATTGATTTGTTATTTTATTTTTGACAAATATTCACGAATGAAGGCATTTTCAATTTTCAATTGTCCATTGTCAATTACTATTTAATAACTACTATTTCAAATGAAACTAAAAGTACTTGTTGTTGCCGCTATACCCCGAAAGGGTCTTATAGAGTTGGAACAAAAATGTGAACTGATCTATCCTACCCAAAATTTCATGTTTTCGGATGATGAACTCAAAGTGCTTATTCGTGATGCCGATGGAATACTCTCTGTTTTCACAAGCCCTCTTACTGCAGATGTGCTCACAGAGGGAAAGCACGTAAAGATTGTGGCCAACTTTGGTGTAGGTTTCAACAATATCGATGTGGCAAAAGCCAATGAGATGGGCATTGTTGTCTGCAATACCCCCAACGCTGTGACTGAACCAACTGCCGAAATGGCCTTTGGATTACTATTGTCCCTTACCAGGAATATCGCATTGACAGATAGGAGGTTGAGGGCCAACCCAAATTTCAAGTGGGGCATGATGGAGAATCTGGGTACGGGCATTTTCGGTAAGACAGTCGGAATTGTCGGCATGGGACGGATTGGGCAGGCATTTGCACGAAGGGCAATCGCCTCGGGCATGAAGGTGGTCTATTACAACCGAACCCGGTTGCCGGAAGAGATAGAAAAGAAGTACGATTGTCAGCGGGTCAGCTTTGAAGAACTGCTCGAAAGATCGGATGTCATCTCATTGCATTGTCCACTGACGGAAGAGACCCATCACCTACTGGACGAAGCTGCGATGATGCTCATGAGGCAGGGGGCCATCATCATCAATACTGCCAGGGGCCCGGTGGTGGATGAAAAAATGCTTGTGAAGTATCTGCTGAATGGCAAACTTGGCGGTGCCGGACTTGATGTTTTTGAGGCCGAACCTTTGATAACCACTGAGTTATTTGCTTTGGACAATGTTGTACTTACTCCGCACAACGCCACCGGGACCATCGATACCCGAATAGAAATAGGCCACGAAGCCGCCGAAAATATTTTGCGGTTTTTTGAGGGAAGAAGGGATATTTCAATTGTTAATCCGGTTGTCTGGCGTTAGATAATGTTTTACCTTTGAAGAAATTAACCACATAAATATATTGACAATGCCTATCAACTATTACAAAAATTTTCTGTTTTCATTATTATTGTCCTTCGTTTCCATTGCAGGGTATTCCAAAGCAACGGTTTCTTTCCTGAAATGTGAATACCAAGTCAATCCTGTCGGGATTGGCGTCGCCCAGCCTCGCCTAAGTTGGCAAATCGTTTCACCTGAAAACGATTTCATGCAGCAGGCTTATGAAATCAGAGTGGCAGAGACACAAGGAAACCTATCAAGTGCCAGCAAACTGCTTTGGGCAACAGGAAAAGTAATCTCTTCAGAATCTGTCAACATTGCCTATGGCGGACCCTCAGCCAAATCGAAACAAAGGGTCTGGTGGCAGGTGAGGATCTGGGATCCCAAAAACAGAGCTACAGCCTGGAGCGAACCAGCTTATTGGGAGATGGGTCTCCTGGCGGAAGCCGATTGGAAAGCCTCCTGGATCAGACTTGGAGAGGAGCAAGATAATCTGGTTTCTCGTCCATCCCAATATTTTAGGAAGGAGTTCTCCCTGAACAAAAAGGTAAAATCGGCCAGGGTTTATGTCACTGCCCTGGGACTTTATGAACTGCACCTGAACGGCAAAAAGGTTGGGAATGACCTATTTACTCCGGGCTGGACCAGTTACAAAAATCGCATCCAATACCAGACATACGATGTTACACCGATGCTTACTGCCAAAAATGCCATTGGGGCAATTGTTGGTGACGGATGGTACCGGGGAAATATTGGTTTCAAAGGACAGAGGAGTTATTATGGTGATAAGAGTGCTCTCCTGGCGCAACTAGAAGTCAGTTACACCGACGGAACAAGTGAGACCATCACAACTGATTCGAACTGGAAAGCCGCTACAGGGCCTATTCTGGAGTCGGATATATACAATGGAGAGCGTTACGATGCACGACTTGAGCTGAACGGTTGGGACCTGGTGGGTTATACCGATTCCAAATGGAAAAGCGCCATGGTTTATGATTTTACAAAAAATACCCTGATTGCACCGCAGGGTGTTCCGGTGCAGGCCGTTCAGGAGATAAAACCGGTTAAACTGATCAAAACACCAAAAGGTGAGTCAGTTCTGGATATGGGACAAAATATGGTTGGGGTAGTACGGTTGAAGGTGAAAGGGAACAGCGGGGATAAGGTCGTTGTTAAATTTGCTGAAGTTCTGGACAAAGCCGGAAATTTCTACACAGATAATCTTCGCGCCGCGAAATGTACTGATACTTATATCCTGAAGGGTGGAGGAGAAGAGGTTTACCAGCCGCTTTTCACCTTTCATGGTTTCAGGTTTGTTAAGTTGGAAGGATTGTCAGCAGAACCAACACTAGATCAGGTAACAGGTGTGGTTATACATTCGGCCATGACCCCTACCGGGAGTTTTACATGTTCCGACACATTGATTAACCAGTTACAGCACAATATACAGTGGGGACAAAAGGGTAATTTTGTCGATGTTCCTACCGATTGTCCGCAGCGTGATGAGCGGTTGGGTTGGACGGGTGATGCCCAGGTATTCAGTATGACAGCTGCATTTAATTTTGATGTGGCAGCTTTTTACACCAAATGGATGAAGGATTTTACAGCCGACCAGCAGAAGAGCGGACGCGTTCCACATGTAATTCCTGATGTATTGAGTGGTAGCGGTGGTGCGACAGCGTGGGCTGATGCTTCCATCATTGTGCCTTGGACTGTCTATCAGGTTTATGGAGACAAAAGGATACTGTCGGAACAGTACAACAGCATGAAAGCATGGGTTGAATACATGCATACCCGCGCCGGGGATAAGAACCTTTGGATGGGAGATGAGCATTTTGGCGACTGGCTCGCCTTTGCTTCAAACAGCTCCTCCTATCCCGGGGCAACTACCGAAAAGGACCTGATTGCAACGGCTTATTTTGCACATTCATCAAAGATTCTTAGTCAGATTGCAACTATCCTTGGAAAAACAGAGGATGCCACTTTTTATGCCAACCTATCGTCAGCAGTTAAAAAGGCGTTTATCGATGAATTTGTCACTAAAAATGGAAGAGTTGTTTCTCATACACAAACAGGCTATTCTTTGGCGCTAGCCTTTGATCTGCTTCCTGAAAATTTAAAAAAGAGCTCCGCTGAATATCTGGCGGCTGATGTGAAAAAGATGGGCCATCTTACTTCGGGATTTGTTGGAACGCCATTGGTTTGCCAAACGCTCACATCAATTGGCAGGGATGATCTGGCCTTCATGTTGCTAAAAAGGACTAAATATCCCTCCTGGTTGTATCCTGTCACGCAGGGTGCCACTACTATCTGGGAACGTTGGGACGGACAAAAACCGGACGGTTCTTTCCAGGATGTAGGCATGAACAGTTTTAACCATTATGCTTATGGTGCGATAGGAGAGTGGTTGTACAAGCATGTGGCAGGTATTGACCTCGATCCACATCATCCGGGCTACAAACATTTCCTGCTGGCTCCTCATCCCGGGGGTGATCTCACGAACGCTTCAGCCGAATTTAATAGTTTGTATGGAAAGATAAGATCCTCATGGAAACTTGATAAATCGCAATTCGTTTACGATGTCATTATTCCGGCCAATACTACTGCAACGGTCACCCTACCGAACGCTGAGCTTACCAAAGTGATGGTGAATCAACTTCCTGTTTCAGGAGGCAAGTTAGGTAAGGCCGAGCAGATCAAAGGTGCAATAAACATCGAACTTGGATCCGGAACCTATCAGTTTACCTATGATTCCGATCAATTTCTACCAAAGAAATAACGAGCGAATGACTAGTCCTGAAAATCCTGTAACGGTTTTTCAGGACTAGTCATTCCGTTTATTCCTTCAATATCGATCCTGTCCTGTTTTTAGCCAAATGTTTGTCAAGTATCTGTACCAGCTTCGCTTTGTTGATGGGTTTGGTCACAAAGTCGTTGCATCCGGCATCCATACTCATCTTTTTTGTTGGATCTGAGGCATAAGCAGTTACTGCCACAATAGGAATTTCTGCATCAATTTCCCTGATTTTCATGGTTGCTTCCCATCCATTCATCTCCGGTAGCTGAACATCCATCAGGATAAGGCTGTAAGGTTTGTGTAAAAACAGATTTACCGCCTCATTACCAGTAATAGCCCTTTCATATTTTAAATTTATACTCGAGAGAATTGAGCACAATACATGATAATTAATATCCTCATCCTCTACGATTAGTATAAGTTCTTGGTTAAATTTTTTGTGGTGCTGTCTTTCTTCCTGATTTTTTCCTGAGAGCATTTCACCATGTGACTGTACTTTGGGAATATCAAAAACAAAAGAACTTCCTTTTCCGGGTTCGCTTTCTACCAGAATATGGCCTCCATGCTTTTCAATAAATTCTTTGCAAAGAATCAATCCCAGTCCGGTACCCTTTTCGTTTTCTGTACCATATTTGGAACTTTGTTTGTTTTGTACAAATAGATTCTTTCGGGTCTCCTCATCCATACCCATGCCATTGTCTGTGATGGCGATTTGCGTTTTAATGCCCAGATTGACAGTTTTTATTTCAATAATTCCACCTCTGTAAGTATACTTGATCGCATTCCCGATCAGGTTTCGCAAAACCGTCTGGATCATATTTTGATCTGCATAGCTGAATATGTCATCACCCGCTTCATATATCAGTGTGATATTTTTCGAAAGCGCTGTAGGAGCAAAGCTTTTTACCGTAATGTCAATGCAATGTGTCAGATTAAAAAGTTCTGGTTTAAATACCATGTTCCCTGTCTGGATTATGGCCCAATTCAATAGCGTTTCCAATAGATTATAGGTGGATTTGGCCGAATTCTTCAAAATTCCCAGCATTTTCAGCTGCTCTTCATTGCTGAAACTGTCAAAACTGTCGATCAGCACCTCCAGCAGGTCGGCGGAGGTTCCGACCGGACCTCTCAGGTCATGGGCAACAATGGAGAATAGCTTGTCTTTGGTTGTATTTAGGGCTTTCAGTTCCGTTTCGTTTTTCTTGAGTTCGTTTTCAATGTTTTTACGGTCGGTGATATCGTGAAAAATACCAAGGGTGGATTCAAATTCACCATTGGCGCCAAAGGTTGGTGTGGCAGTCACCATCATCACCCGATGTTCGCCGTCTGCCCTGATAAACTCCATTTCATAGGTACTTTGATTGCCCTCCTGCCTTGTCATGGTCTGTTGCCTGATATGCTCGAAAGTC
>JBBIUJ010000173.1:0-8650 GCA_037440345.1 Prolixibacter sp. | reverse complement strand
GATGCCCAAATCTTCCAAAACAGGGAATATCTGAGCACGAAATTACTCGTCTTTCCATACAATGACAGTTACGACAAAGCCGTTGCCGGTTACAAAGCAAAAGATTATGAATCCGCTATCCAACTGTTTTCTGAGCTTATTGACAAAGGGGTTAAACTCCCCAAAATATTCGAATACCGAGCATTCTGCTATTACTTTACTCAACAATACCAGTCCAGCCTGCAAGACATAGACCACCTGTTCATATCAGGAACCCGACAACCCAATTTGTTGAACCTGCGAGGGATTGATCTTCAAAAGCTTGGCAAACAGGAAGAGGCCTGTTCCGCTTTCAAAGAGGCAATGAAAGCCGGCGATCAGGAAGCAGTGGCCAATTTTAATAGGTTCTGCAAGTGAGTATAATATTGATCACAGAAAGAAAAAATCGCAGGCGATTTTTTCCTCTGTGCAACTCATTCTTCCTCTAAATTACAGTGATAGGAAATAATTTACCTATAAACTCAACACTTGATTAATAGAAAAATATTCTCTGTGTAATATTTTTTTTGCCGTTGAATAGACAATTAATGCCTTTCAACACACAAACTCTCCCTTTGAACAAAAAAACTACTCAAAACTCCAAACAAAGCCACATTTTGTTTGGAGTTTTGAGTTTAATGAGTAACTTCGCTACTCAATTAACCTAAGTTCAATGCTCGGCGACCTAATTACATCCAAGACCAGGATTCGGTTGTTGTTGAAGTTTTTTCTCAACAGCAATACCCAGGCTTACCTGCGTGGTTTGGAGAGTGAGTTTGGCGAATCGACCAACTCCATTCGTCTGGAATTGAACCGCTTCGAGCAGGCCGGCCTCATCGTTGCCCATGACTTGGGAAACCGCAGGATTTACTCCGCAAACACCTCCTACCCGCTTTATCCTGAATTAAAAAACTTGGTGCACAAACATTTGGGCATTGATCAAATTCTTGAGCAAGTGGTAGAGAAACTGGGATCTCTGGAAGTGGTTTACCTTACTGGCACCTTTGCGCACGGAACCGATGGACCCGACATCGATATACTCCTGGTAGGAGACAACATCGATACCAACTACCTTGATTCGTTAATAAAAAAGGCAAAGCCATTGTTCCAGAAGAATATCTGTTACAAACTCATTAATACTACCCAGTTCAGATCAACTTACCAGGAGCAGAGTAAAAAAGATATGCTGCTTTTGTGGCAGCAAAAAAAATAAGCCGACAATGACTTTCGGGTTGTTTCGGTGAAATATCGTCAACAAAGAAATAGCAGTCCGTTTAAACATGAAATGGGACTGAGGAGGCGAAGCTGTGTTAGGAAGGGACGAAGGAAGGAAGCACCAATCCCCCGAGCGTAGACGAGGGGTTGAGAGGAGGAAGAAACAGAGAAACCAGGAAACAGAGAAACATAGATCTTGGACTATTGGGCAAACGCGATTATAGAAATCTTATTCTTTAAGTCAATCTTAGTAGAAAATGTAACGGTCATGAAATCAGGGTTTTATTGTCTTATTAAACGATCATCGAAAAATAAGATAATAAGATCTGGAATCAATCAAATTCATGGTTCTACTAAGATTTATAAACTAACAATTAGATTTATATAATCATCACTGGATCAATTACATTAAATACAATTAGCGCCTGCACAATCCTCCTGCTCGTGAAATTCGCCTAAATTCGTGAAATGATTCCCAAATTGCTGCACTACGTCTGGCTCTCCAATGACCCTCTGCCAGAGCTCCTTAAAAAGTGCATGCTATCCTGGGAGAAATGGCTTCCCGATTACGAATGGGTTCTATGGGACAGGAAAAAAATTGAAGGGATAGAGAATAATTGGTTAAAGCAAACCCTTAAAACCCATAATTATGCTTTTGCCACCGATTTTATCCGAATTTATGCGCTTTACAATTTTGGAGGAATCTATCTCGATGCCGATCTAGAGGTAACCGGTTCGCTGGATCCATTTCTGGATCACAAATTTTTTATCGGATTCGAACTCAATGATGACCTTGAACCCGCAGTTTTTGGATCAGTTGCCGGTCATCCACTGCTGAAAGATTTGCTGGACTATTATCATCAAAGGGATTTCATCAAGGAGAACAAACAATACGATCGTCGTCCATTACCCTTGATCTTTAATGAAAAAGCATCATCATTCGGATTCAACCAAAACGGACAACTTCAAAGTTTAAAGGAGGGGATACAAGTCTTTCCTTGCGAATATTTCTCTCCAAAGAATCTCTATTTTAAAGATTTTAAGACCACCGGAAATAATGTTACCATTCACCATCTGGTCTCCAGTTGGGTAAAAAAAGGATGGAAATACAAAAGCAAAATACTATTTCATCAATTTCTATTTATAATCGGCGGCAAATGGCTTCATTCTAGGATCGTTGCCATCATCAGAAAATTTTAGTGCCCATCGTGTTGTCCTTTGTGACCTTTGTGGTTAATTTTAAATATATTTACCACAAAGGGCACTAAGGGCAACACAAAGGAGACGCAAAGAACCTCTGAACTCATCACAATATTATATAACTAATTGTCAATTGTCGATTGTCAATTGTCAGTTTTAAAAATTAACTCCAAATTGAATTTGCCAGGCGTTCCTAACCACGACTCAATCTCTACCAATTTGTTGCCCGCCTTCTCAGTACTTATCGCCGTTTATTACCAGGAGTTGTCAGGGCGATTGAAAGTGGCGCTGGAAAGTATCTGGAACAAGCAGACTTTGAAACCTTCCGAGATCGTACTGGTCAAAGATGGTCCTTTGACAAAAGAATTGGACGAAGTCATCGATCAATTTAAACAAACTGCCCCGCTAAAAATCATTTCGTTAGACCAGAACCACGGATTGGGATATGCCTTGTCTTATGGGTTAAACTACTGCAACAACGAACTTGTAGCCCGGATGGATAGCGACGATCTTTCGAAACCCTGCCGTTTCGAAAAGCAGATAAGGTTTATGCATGAGCATCCCGATTACGACATCGTTGGGGCAAATATTGAAGAATTCAATCACCGTCCGGAGGAGATCCATTCACACAGACGGCTTCCTTCAAGCTATTCAAAATTAAAGCCTTTCTCGAAGCTCAGAAGTCCCTTCAACCACATGACGGTCGTCTTTAGGAAGGCTGCCGTATTGAAGGCGGGGAGTTATCAACCCTTTCATGTGTATGAAGATTACCATCTCTGGATCAGAATGATTCAAAACGGAGCGAAGATGGCCAATATCCCGGAATGCCTGGTTACTGCCCGACTGGATGACAGCCAATTATTCCGCAGGCATGGGAACTACATTTTTAAACAGGAGATGAAATTGCAGAAAGAGATGCTCCAGTTAAATTTTTTGACCCGGTGGGAGTACACAAGAAACCTTTTGCTAAGGGCTTATCCCAGATTGCTTCCTTTTTGGGTATTGAAGCTCATTTACAAGGTCCTACATTAAAAAATTTTACACAGAGTTTCACAGAGGAATATTGATAAGGCACCTATTTCGAAGCATTTGTTTGTTTCAATTAGGGGTCATAAATTCTCTGTGTATGAATTTAAAAACAATTTGATCCGATATCCTCTGCTTAAGTAATTAATCCGATCATGAAAAACATTCTCGCCCTTCTCCTGCTGATCCTGCTTTTGCAACCTGGGATCTCGTCCTCTCAATCCATCCCTGTTGGGACCGGTATCCTGGATGATTATTACCGCAGAGTCCAGCTCCTTGGAAAAGTAGATTCATCGATCTCTTTCACTGCCCGGCCCTTCTTCCCGGTTCAGGCTTTGAACGAAAAAGATCCCTTCAATCCATCTTCCCTCTGTCCCTCTGTCCCTCCGTCTCCTGATCTACCAGCCTCCCAATCTCCCCTTCGCCCCCTCTTCCTCCTCCTCCCCTTCACCCTGCAACAGCAGTGGAACTCCAATCATCCTTACAGCCTTAACGACGGCGAAATGATCCCCGCAAGGGGCTATCAGACCATAGTAAGCGGCGGTATTTTCGCGAAAGCAGGATTCCTTACCATCCAATTTCGTCCCGAATATGTATATGCCCAAAACCAGCAATTCGACGGATTTGGATATGCGAAGGGCCAGCCAGATCCGGTTTGGCTGGGGCATTATGAATTTCTTAACAGGATCGATCTTCCGGAACGTTTCGGGAACAAAGCTTACAACCATCTATCTCCCGGACAAAGCAGCATCCGTCTGAATTTCGGTGCAATTTCGACCGGTATCTCTACTGAGAATATGTGGTGGGGGCCGGGCATCCGCAACTCCTTGCTGATGAGCAATACTTCCGGCGGTTTTCCTCATTTCACTTTTAATACTACCCGGCCAATCCGGACTAGGATAGGATCCTTTGAAGGTCAGATTATCGCCGGACGGCTCGACAACTCGGGGTTTTATCCGGATACGGTAGCTTCCTGGAAAGCCCGTGCCTGGTACAAACAAAAAAAAGATGACTGGCGCTACTTCAATGGTCTGGTGGTCACCTGGCAACCCAAATGGGTACCTGGATTCTTTATTGGACTTTCCAGAAGTTACATGGTTTACGAAAGTGAAATGGGTAACTTCCCGGTTATCTCCCCTGTTAACAAAAAGAATACAACCGGTGGAACAGAAATAACTCAAGGAGGCAACCAACTTCGTTCTCTCTTTGCACGCTGGCTCATGCCCAAAAGTCATGCGGAGATCTACTTTGAGTACGGACGCGACGATCTCTCCTACAACCTTCGTGATTTCATTCTTGAACCGGATTATGCGAGAGCATATATCATCGGATTCCGCAAACTGTTTATCCTCAATAATTCCCGCGAGGAATACATCCAGTTCAATGCAGAAATGACCCAGATTGAGCAAAACACCACCAACAAGAGCAGGAGCATGGTCTATTTTTATGGCCACACTGGTGTCACACAAGGATATACGCAACGTGGACAGTTGATGGGCGCCGGCATAGGTCCGGGCTCTGATATGCAAAACATGTCAGTAACCTGGAATCGCGGACTAAAACTGGTCGGTTTTCAGATAGAGCGGTATGTCCACAACAACGATTTCCATTACCTCTACATCAAAGATATCAGGGCAAACTGGGTAGATTTGAATATCGCACTCTTGGGGGAATATGACTACAAACAGTTTCTCTTCAATCTGAAAGCCGAGTACATCACATCCATCAATTACGAACACCTTTATTATCCCCTACCGGGAAGCGTGAATACCTTCTGGGCTCCGGGGCGGAATGTTACTAATTTTCAGATAAATCTGGGTGTTTCATATAGATTTTGATGAAGAATACTTCACAAATTGTTACGAAACGAAGTTCGACGAAGTCAATTACACGAACGGAATTGATCTTAAATTGAGCTGGCTGTTTTAATAAAATGACGAAATCCCATATTCCTTTTTCTCCGTTTCATTTCCTCACCGTTTCAATGTTTCTCGTTCCCCGTTTCAATATTATATAATGAAATTTCTTTTCTCCTTCATACTTCTCCTTTCATTGTTACCATTCACAGAATTTGCGCAGTCCCTCCCTGTCGGCACACCTGGTCTCGAGGAGTACTACCGTCGTGCGCAGTTAATGGGAAAGCTGGATTCAACCATCTCCTTCTGCTCCAACCCCTTCTTCCCCGTGGCTGCCCTCCGCATTTCAGATCCATTCACTCCGTCTCTCAGTCCCTCAGTCCCCCAGTCCCCCAGTCCCTCCACCTCTCCGTCATTCCGTCCTTTCCGTCTCTCCGTCACTCTTCTTCCGCTCACCTGGCAGCAGCAGTGGAACTCCCACCACCCATACTCACTGAATGATGGCCCTATGATCCCCGCCCGTGGCTACCAAACCATGTTAACAGGAGGATTCTTTGCCAAACTAGGTCCCCTTTCCGTTCAATTTTATCCGGAGTTGGTTTACGCGCAGAACAAACATTTTGACACTTCAACGAAAGAGGCGGCTATCGCTGCCTACAATAATTTTCATTCAAGGATAGACCTGCCTGAATATTTTCCTGACAAACCGTACAATAAGCTCTTCCCTGGACAAAGTAGCATCCGTTTGACTTTTGGTTTCGTTTCAGTCGGCATCTCTTCCGAAAATCTATGGTGGGGACCAGGTACGCGGAATGCACTTATGATGTCAAACAGCGCTCCGGGCTTTTATCACGCGACGATCAATACGTCAAGACCGATCCGAACTTCTATCGGATCATTTGAAACACAAATTATTGGTGGAAGACTCGAAACATGCAATTTTTTGGGGGAAGAAGCAAGCGGCAACAAACTATTTTACCCCAACAGTGACGACTGGCGTTACCTCAACGCCATGGTGCTCACCTACCAACCCCGCTGGGTGCATGGACTCTTTATAGGAATGACACGCAGTTTCATGATGATGGGCTCTGATTTAAAAAAATACAACCGCTATTTTCGTGTCTTCTCGCCAATCTCAAAAAAGGAGAACTATTCAAATGAAGGAGAAGCCGCCTATGCCGAAGATCAGCAACTCTCTTTTTTTGCCAGATGGATTTTACCAGCTGACCATGCTGAAGTATATGGCGAATTCGGTCGCGGCGACCACAACTATGACCTGCGCGACATGTATCTTCAACCTGACCATGAACGAGCTTATCTAATCGGCTTAAAAAAGCTCTTTTACCTTGATGATACCAGTGGCAAATACCTGGAATTCGATCTTGAATTGACCCAATTGGAACAAAACAACAGCAATTCACAAAGAGCCGTTTCTTACTATGCCAGCTATGGTGGTTCCCTTCGTGGCAATAGCAATCTTGGACAGATGCTGGGCGCCGGTATAGGCCCCGGAAGCAACTTGCAGACAATAACCCTTTCCTGGGGCAAAGGGTTGAATAATTTCGGATTTCAGCTTGAGCGTTTTGTCCATAACAACGACCTCTATTATTCTTTTACCAACGACAGCCGCGGTCACTGGGTAGATATCAACCTGGCTTTCAAAGGGCAGTATAACTGGAAGAGTTTTCTTCTTTCCGCCAGACTCGAAGGCATCAGATCATTCAATTACGAATACAGTTACGTCCCGCCGGATGCAAACAATTATTGGTCACCGGGAAAGGATGTCTATAATGTACAGGGGAATCTGGCGATTACCTATCGGTTTTGAGCGAAGGATTTATGTCCAAACTTCAAGGTACGCCACAATCGACAAAGGTTCAAAGTTTAAAGTTCAAGGTACGCCGCGGGCTAAAATAGTTCAATGTTTAAGATTCAAAGTTCAAGGAGAGCAGCGATCAACAATTGCTTGGAGTCCAACAACCTTGAACCTTAAACCTTGAACCTTAAACTCTAGACATTAAACATCGAAACTCGAAATAATGCTGAAATCATCACACTGCCACGCTTTAAACTTTGAACCATAAACCTTGAACTCGTGAAAGCCTCCCGCTTTGAAGATCTAGATATTTGGAAAGAAGCCAGAACTTTATCAAAAGCAATTTTTGATTTTACTCAACGACCATTCTTTGACAAAGACTATAGATTTTCAAGTCAGATAAAATCTTCCTCAGGATCAGTAATGGATAATATTGCTGAGGGATTTGAAAGAAACGGGAATAAGGAATTCCTCCAGTTTCTAAGTATTGCCAAGGGTTCGTGTGGAGAAACCAGGTCGCAATGTTACCGGGCATTTGATTACAATTACATCAATCAAATGGAACTTGACGAATTACTTGGAAAAACAACCACCCTTAGCAGGAAAATCGCGGCCTTTATGGTATTTCTAAAAAGCAGTGATTTGAAGGGAAGTAAATACAACTAAAGGTCAAGGTTCAAAGTTTAAGGTTCAAGGTTCAAAGTAGTGCGACATACGAGAAAAGTTGCAGGTTCAACGTTCAATGTTCAAAGTAGTGCGACCTTGAACATTAAACCTTAAACTTTGAACATAAAACCTTAAACTTGCCCCCCTTGAATTTTTGCAATTGAACTCGTATCTTCGAGCTTTGAACCTTGAACGATCTTTCATCGCCGCGTACCTTGAACTTTAAACTTTGAACTAACTCTCCATATGAAGCACATACTCTTCCTCCTCCTACTCTTCTCCATAACTCCGGTTCTTAAGTCCCAGACAGTTCCTGTTAACCCCGCCACTGTTGATGTAAACACCCTTACCGATTCCCAGGTGCAGCGGGTCGCCCAGGAAATACAGACCCGCGGGCTATCCCCTGAACAAGCCAGCGCTTTGGCTAAGGCAAACGGTGTCTCACAGACACAGATCGACCAGATGATGGCGCGGATGAAGCAGCAGGGCGCAACAACCGGATCAGGGACTGGTGTTATACCCAATGGAACAGAGGCAGCGACTCCGGCCACCAAATACTCAATCCCAAAACCTGCCGGGAAAGTCACAGACAAAACGAAAAAAATATTCGGCTATCAGATTTTCAATTCGCCAACGCTTACATTTGAACCAGGAGTAAATATCCCAGTCCCTCAAAACTATACCCTTGGCATCGGGGACCAATTGACCATCAATGTATGGGGCGCCTCGCAGCAGAAATATCTGTTAACCATCGACAAAACCGGAAGCATCAGCATTCCTGATGTAGGACCGGTCGATTTGGCAGGGGTATCCCTCGAAAGGGGCATTTCCTTATTAAAGGGTCGGCTGATGG
>JBBIUJ010000172.1:0-8652 GCA_037440345.1 Prolixibacter sp. | reverse complement strand
CTAGTCACTCTAGTTCACTCTAGTTCACTCTAGTCACTTCCTGCATGACGAACTTCATATTTTTAGTGACTACAAATGCCTAACTTTAGTCACTTTAGTTCACTTTAGTCACTTTAGTTCACTTTAGTTCACTTTTACCATGCAACTCCCTGCCGCCGAACCTTATAAAATCAAAATGGTAGAACCCATCTACCTCAGTACCAGGACAGAACGAGAAAAGTGGATCAGGGAGGCCAAATACAATCTTTTCAACCTCAGGAGCGAACAGGTATACATCGACCTTCTCACTGACAGCGGAACGGGCGCCATGAGTGACCGACAATGGGCCGCCATCATGACCGGAGATGAGAGTTATGCCGGTTCCTCTTCATTTTATCACCTGAAAGATGTCGTTAAAAAACTTTTTGGATTCGACTACTTTCTTCCAACCCACCAGGGACGCGCAGCTGAGAATGTTCTTTTCTCAGTACTGGTAAAAGAAGGAGACCTGATTCCGGGTAACTCTCATTTTGACACCACGAAGGGGCACATCGAATTCCGCCATGCCACTGCCGTGGATTGCACCATCCTGGAATCATTTGAACCAGCGAATCTCCACCCTTTCAAGGGGAATGTCGATCTTGATCAACTGAAAGAGGTACTCGCCAATAATCCGATTGAACGCATTCCATTTATCATCCTCACCCTTACCTGCAACTCCTCCGGAGGCCAGCCGGTTTCCATGCAGAACATCCGCGAGGTCAAAGCATTGGCCGACCAATACAATATTCCGCTATTGTTCGATTCTGCAAGATTTGCCGAAAATGCCTGGTTCATCTCACAACGGGAAACCGGCTATAGCGATAAAACTATCCGGGAGATAGTTCTTGAGATGTACTCCTATGCCGATGGCATGACCATGAGCAGCAAAAAGGACGGGATAGTCAACATTGGCGGTTTTATTGCCACACGCCGCAAGGAGTGGTATGATCAGGCTTGCACCTTTAATATTATGTTTGAAGGTTTTGTCACTTATGGCGGAATGGCAGGCCGCGACATGAATGCCCTTGCAGTTGGCCTGATGGAAGCTACTGAACCGGATTACCTTGCCAGCCGCATCGGACAGGTTCAATACCTTGGAGAACAGCTTTCCGGGTACGGCATCACCATTCAACAACCTTACGGAGGACATGCCATTTTTGTGGATGCAAGGGCATTTCTCCCCCTTGTTCGTCAGGAGGAGTTTATTGCCCAGACATTGTGCATTGAACTATATCTCGAAGCCGGCATTAGGGCGGTTGAAGTAGGAACCCTCATGGCCGACCGCGATCCTTTGACGCGCGAAAATCGCTATCCGAAACTCGAATTTATGCGTTTGGCCATCCCGCGCAGGGTCTATACCAACCTGCACCTCAATGTTATTGCCGCTGCTCTTAAAAACGTTTATGATCGCCGCCAGGAAATCAGATCAGGTTACCGCATCACTCATGAAGCCCCCATTCTGAGACATTTTACGGTAGAATTGGAACCTGTGAAAATGTGAAAATTGGGAAATTTGGAAATGTGAAAATTAAGAGAGCAGTTGTGCGTTGCGATCATTTTCACATTTCCAAATTTCCCAATTTTCACATTTTAATATTTTTATGTTATATTTGTACAATAAGTATTAATTTTTGTTAATTCTCATTCTGTTTTTTATGAGCAGAATTTTTTTGGGGCTTCCATTACTGCTTTTGTTTTTGGTACCTCTGCCTGGCCTAAATATCTTACACATAGTATCCTTCGCCCTTGATAAATCCCCTATTATCAAAGGGAGGGTAATCGATGCCGAAACAAAAGCCAGCATAGAATTTGCCAGTATCACGCTCTTTCATCACTCGGACACAATTTCTTCTCAAATTACCGCCACCAATGCAAAAGGCGAATTCTCATTCAGTAATCTTAAGGCCGGCAATTACAAAGTAACAGTCCACTATATGGGGTTCAAGGATTTCACTTCGCAACCCATCTCCTTGTCAGAAAAAACTGGCGAAATTAGGTTGGAACCAATTTCCCTGGAAATAGAATCGCAGTCGCTCCGGGAGATCGCCATCACATCAAATATCAGGAAACCAGTTTATCAGCCAGAAAAAAGGATCATCTATGTAGAAAACCAGATGTCAGGTACCGGAGGATCAGCATATGATCTTTTGTTCAAACTTCCTTCGGTAACTCAAAAACCTGACGGACAACTTGCGATTCATGGCAATCCTAACCTGCTTGTATTCATCAATGGGAAACCCTCTTCAATGAAAGGCACGGATTTGCTTGAGTACACATCCGCTTCAGAAATAAAAAGAATTGAGCTGATCACCAGTCCGTCGGCTAAATATGATGCTTCAGGATCGGGAGGGATAATTAACCTGATCACGAAAAAAAATACCCTGGATGGGTTCAATGGAATAGTGCAGGCATCTGTCGATCATCTGGGTGGATTTAGCTCAGATGTTTTGCTGAATTACAAACGCAACAAATTGAGTTTTTTTGCTGGCCTTGACAACACCAAAAGAAGAAACAAAGGGGATGTTGATTATGTCACAAACTATACTTCCGACCAGACTCTCTTTACCCAAACCGGGTTACAGCAATCAGCCCGCATCAATACAGGATTCAGGACCGGTTTTGATTATCTTCCCTCTCCCAACGATAAAATTTCTTTTACCGGTCATACAGGCACTTTTGAAACCACCAACAACGGTGACTGGAAAACAGTAAAATCAGGAGGTACGGCATCTATTGGTGCCACCCAAAATATATCAACGGACAACAACGACCGCAATGGTCATTACAGTGGTGCGGACGTAACCTATGAACACAAATTTAAAAAATCCGGCAAACTATTTTCAATTTCGGCGCTTTGGAACAACCTGAATTACGATGATCACTATTTAAACCTGGTAAGTGACATGTCAGGAACAGAGATGATGAAACAGGCAACCCGCCTTGACAAAAGATTCAACAATCATCAATTCAACGCTGATTTTACTACACCGACAGGGAAAACCAGTAACCTTGAACTTGGCACTCAGCTCTCTTTCAACAATGAACATGAAGGATATCAATCCGGAATTAGTAACCCGCCACCGGTTGTTTGGACCAATCAGGAGACACATTTCAACGGTATGATCGGGGCAGGATATGGCACCTGGCAGTTTAAAATTAAACGGCTGGAGTTTAAAGCCGGTCTACGGGCAGAATATCTTAACCGCGAAATGAAAACCTCCGACAGCAGGTTCCCTTTGGCGAAATTTGACCTCTATCCATCACTGAACAGCTCATTTCAAATAGATTCTACGCAACAGATCCTTCTAAATTACTCAAGGAGAACCGATCAACTCCGAACCATTCAGCTTGATCCCTTGCCACGCTGGTACAATTTTTACAATGTCATGTTGGGAAATCCTGACCTAAAAAATGAGATTACGGACAAAATTGCTATTGATTACCTCCTCAACTTTCGAAGACTGACATTGGTAAATGAACTCTATTTTTACAATACAGCCAACAAAATTGAGGCAATTCAATCCATATACCGTGATCAGATTATTCAGAACCGAAATGAAAACACGGGTAGCGAAAAGACATTCGGACTCGAAATCAATGCCAATTGGACTGCAACCAACTGGATGCAAATAAGCGAAAAACTTGACTTTATCGATTCACACCTGGATGTTAGTCTCGCTCAGATAGCTCAACAACGAAAGTATCAGCAGTGGTATTCCGTAACAACGGCCGATTTTACCATCAGCTCCACCTTTAGGTTACAGCTCGATTTTTACTACATTGGACCGGCAATGACCGCACAAAGCAACATTGACAAGGGTTACATGGCCGGTTTATCCCTCCGGAAGACATTTCTGGACGGAAAACTGATATTTACGCTTTCGGGAAGAGATTTCGCAGGTTTATACAAAAAGGTAGAACATATTAAGGGCGCCGGCTTCAACCAGGTAATGACCATTCAAAACAGATTTCCAATTCGCTTCACCCTCTCTTACAAATTCAACCATTACAACCGCGATGAGCGGAGGGTTGCCAAGTCCCCTGTCGTCGAATAGTGTTTAAACTGATAATGTACCGGACTATTTACCTAAAGGCACAACGATTGAAGAAATTTCCCCGTAATAGGAAATCGGAGATCTGCTGTTGGAGGAGATACTCATGGTAGCATCTCCATCAAAGCTGATGGACAGATTGATGGTAAAGTAGTCGCCTTTCGATTTTACTTTTGCATCGACCATATAGAATTTCTTATCCTTTTCAATGGTGTAAACTTCTGGCTTACCATCAAATTTTAATCCGCCGTCTCCTCCATATGGCACCGAATATGCCCTGCCGAAGAATGGCATTTCGCTGACAATCGAATCCGGGGAAAAAAGAATAAAATTTGGATTTGTAGTCAAATCCATCTGTTTGAAACCGGTTGGCAATGCTCTTCTGGCTCTAAACTCAAATTTTTTTGAATCAACCAAAACCGCTATCTCCTTTTCACGTTCTATCTTCTTTTGCTCCTTTGCGGTCTTTCGGTCAGTCGACTGGGCCATTGCCGGTGTAAGTCCGATCAACAGAAACACAATCAATTGTACAATTCTCGTTTTCATGACGTCTCATTTTATTATGCTTCAAAAATCAATTTGATACCACCGAAAAAGATTGTCTCTTTTTGATGATAAAGTACTCTCCGACTTTTTTATTAAACAACTTAATTAAACGCAATATCTGTGCCAAATGTGAAATTCAAATTAAGTAAGCGCCAAGGAGTGGATAGAATTAAAGAAAGGATAAATTCCGATTTATAAATTATTTAAATGAATTACTGATAAATTAAAATTAAATTCCGATTTTTGATGCCATTATAAATCTACAAACGATTAATGCTTGAGAATTTAAAACATCAGGTTTATAAAGCGAGCTTGAAACTTTTGGAACAAGGGCTGGTGATTTACACATGGGGAAATGTAAGCGCCATTGACCGAAAAACAGGATTGGTTGTCATTAAGCCTTCAGGTATCTCGTACGATGAGATGGTACCTGGAGATATGGTGGTAGTTGATCTGAATGGCAAGATTGTATCAGGCGATCTCAAACCATCTTCCGATACCAATACCCACCTTGTTTTGTACAAGAATTTCCCATTAATTGGCTCCATTATGCATTCCCATTCGGAATATGCCAGCTGCTGGGCTCAGGCAGGTTTGGGAATTCCACCGCTAGGGATTACCCATGCCAACTTTTTCAACGGGGAGATTCCATGCACCAAACCACTAACCGTACAGCAGTTGGAAGGGAACATTGAAACAGAAACGGGTAAAATCATCGTTGAAACTTTCAAAACATCCGCCCTGGATCCTATGCGTATTCCAGGTATTTTGGTCTATGGTCATGGTCCTTTCTGCTGGGGAAAAGAGGTTCAAAATGCGTTCGATCATACAGTAGTACTGGAAAAAGTCGCACGGATGGCCTATCGAACCCGCCAACTGAACACTGTAAATCCTGTAGAGAAAAAAATCCTCGATCGCTACTTTTTTGATTGATGAAATTCTCCATTGCTTTGAGTTAATTTGCAGTTACAAAACAAAAATAAAACGACATTCGTATCTGCTTATTTATTCAGCATATAATCACAATCTTAAACTTCACTCTATGCAAAACTTCGAATTCTTCAATCCGGTCAATATTGTCTTCGGACAGGGTCAAATCAAAAAATTAAGCCACTTGGTGCCAGCCGGCACCAAAATCATGCTTGCCTATGGCGGTGGCAGTATCTTCAAAAATGGTGTTTACGATCAGGTTAAAGCAGCCTTGCCGGGATTGGATCTGACCGAATTTGGCGGGATCGAACCAAATCCGCGGTATGAAACACTGATGAAGGCGGTTGAAATGGTCAAAAATGAAAATATTGGTTTCATACTTGCAGTAGGTGGTGGCTCAGTACTTGATGGCGTGAAATTTATCGCTGCAGCCGCCTTGTGGGAAGAGGGAGATCCATGGAATTTCCTCACCAACCGAAAGCTGGTTGTTACCAAAGCTATTCCGTTGGGAAGTGTACTCACCCTCCCTGCTACCGGTTCCGAAATGAACGGCAACTCGGTGGTAACTCGTCTTTCAACGCAGGAGAAATTGGCCTTTAACGCCGATGCAGTATTACCGCCCTTCCGGTGAGGCAAGTGGCCAATGGAGTGGTCGATGCCTTCGTCCATGTGATGGAACAGTACCTTACCTACCCCGTCAACTCGCCCATACAGGATCGTTTTGCAGAATCAATTCTTCTAACGCTGATCGAAGAAGGGCCCAAAGTCCTGGCCAATCGCAGAGATTATGATGCTGCGGCCAATTTTATGTGGGCTGCCACCATGGCACTGAACGGCCTGATTGGTGTTGGGGTTCCACAGGATTGGGCTACCCACATGATCGGTCATGAACTCACCGCATTTCATGGTATCGACCATGCCCGAACCCTGGCTATCGTTTTACCGGGAATTATGCAGGTGAAACGTACCGATAAACGTGAAAAACTGCTCCAATTCGGGGAAAGGGTCTGGGGAGTAAAAACCGGCAGCGACGATGCCCGCATTGATGAAACCATTCTTAAAACGGTGACATTCTTTGAATCATTCGATATCCCAACAAAGCTCTCCGCATACAACATTGGCGCCGATTTTATTCCGGTTGTTTGCAATCGTTTCTCGGATAGGGGAATCAAAGGACTGGGCGAGAAGGGAGATCTTACGGTTGATCAGATTGCGGAAGTTTTGACACTACAACTCTAGCTTGGAATTAAAAATTAAAGATTACAAATTAAAGATGTAAGGGCGTTGGAACATTACATTTTCCGCGTCTGTCGCTAATTTGTAATTTTTAATCTTTAATTCTCAATTTCAAATTTCTCAAAGCCGGTGATTTGACGGCTGCGAAAGCGACAACGAACAGCGTCATCACCCCACCGAATATCACAGATGGGACCAGCCCCATCAAACCTGCTGCAACGCCCGATTCGAAGGCGCCAAGCTCATTGGAGGAGCCTATAAAGATGCTGTTTACCGCGGCAACCCGCCCCTTCATCTCATCTGAGGTGAAAATCTGCAGGATACTTGCGCGGATGATCACACTGACATCATCGAATGCTCCACTAAGAAATAGCACAAACGAGGAAAGATAGAAGCTTTTCGACAAAGCAAAGACAATCATGCTGACACCAAACCCAAAGATGGAGTAGAGCAGCAACTTACCCGAATTTTTGACGGGCGGATTAAAAGTCAGAACAATCGACATTGCGATTGCACCAACGGCAGGGCATGCACGGAGGATGCCCAACCCTTCAGGACCTACTTTGAGAACGTCTGAAGCAAAAACAGGCAGCATGGCCACCGCACCACCAAAAAGCACAGCAAACATATCCAGGGTAAATGCACCCAAAAGTATTTGGTTGTTGAAGACATAATGGATCCCCTCCTTCATCCTGGCGAAGATGCCCTCTGTGCTGCCTTCTGGTATAACCATTTTACCCGGACTCTTAATAAAGAGCAACAACATCGTACAGGTTAGGTAGATGAAGAAAACCAGCGACAGGGCTGGAAGTACACCAAAAAAACCATAGACCAGTCCTCCCAGTGCCGGACCTGTTACTGCCCCAACCTGCCACATGGTACTACTCCATGTCGCGGCACCGGTAAGCAAACGCCTGGGTACCAGTTGCCCCAAAAGTGCAGTATTGGCAGGCATCAGTATCCCGCGACTGAGCCCGGTCAGAAAGATGGTCAGGTAGATCGGCCAAACACCAAGTACCTGATGAAAATCGTAAGATGGCATGCTGTAAACTGCCAGGATCAGGGATCCTAGCAAAAGCAGAAAAGTGGTGTAAAAGATTATTTTCTTCCGGTCCCAGATATCAACAAAATGGCCCGCAAACAGCGCAATGCTCACTTGCGGAATTACTTCCGTAAGGCCAATCATCCCAAGCGAAAGAACACTCTTGGTTATATCGTACAACAACCAGCCCACCACCACCGACTGCATTAGCGTTGCCGAAGTCATCATAAAACGGTAAGCCATGAAAAGCCGGAAATTCCGGATATGCATCACCTCAAAAGCCTCGTTGGAAAAAATCTTCTTCATCACGCAAATTTAATGTGAAAATTGGGAAATGTGTAAACGAACCCCATCCAACCACGAATTACGCCAATTACACGAATTAAAAACTCAAATTGCTCTTATCTAACAACAAATGGCACAAATTGGCGCAAATAGCACAAGCCTTACCACTAATTTCACAAATTACACGAAATATGGAGAAAATTAATCTTCCCATTCACTGTTTCTCAGTTTCCCCGTTTCTCTGCTTCAATCGTTCATGTTTCGTGGAAATATTGAGGAAAAACCACTCTCCCAGTCCCCTAGTCTCCCACTCGCCCAGTCGTCCCAGTCGTCCCCTCATTTTTTCCTCGGTGCCACAGGGCATCCCTCACAGGACTTCCCGCAACCGCCGCATTGGTCAGGTTTGGAAATGCTGCGGATGGATTGATAAGCTTTGTATCCTACCAGGATCGCCGCCGCCAAAACAAGTATAAAAACAATGATCTCTTGCATACTATCGGTTAAATAAAGAACAAGGCAATGTGATAGGTCAGGAAAGCC
>JBBIUJ010000171.1:0-8662 GCA_037440345.1 Prolixibacter sp. | reverse complement strand
GTGGCTTGGTACGGGTTTAACTTTGAGCAATTGTACATCAACGGAGAGCGTCGATTTAGGGCGCAAACACCTGACAGAGGCGATTTTTTTATGGTAAAAAGCACAGAAGAAATACCCCTTGATAAAACAGGAAACAGGTCGCCGTCTTTTGCTATGCAAAAAATTAAACTGCAGGCAGGGAATTACCGGCTAATCGAAGACCTTTCGAAAAGCATGACCAACGACATCCTGGTCAATTTTCACCAGAAGTGGAGCGAGACCCGGAAATATGTCCAGCATGTCAGTAAAACAGATACGGCTATTTACATTACGGGAAGCGGCATGGCACCATGGATTAAAATAGACGATAAGACGCGTTATTATGTCGAAAATTATCGCGGCGCATTGGATTCACCCGGTGAGTGGTTCCTGTCGCGCGACGGATATTTATATTACATCCCGCTGGATGGAGAAACCATTGCCAACACGGAATGTATAGTGCCTGTTACCGAAAAGTTTATTGAGATATCCGGCGATGGGGAAACGGGGAGAAGGATTGAAAATGTCCGGTTCGAAAATTTATGTTTCCGAGTCAGCGGTTATAAAACGCCTGCGTTTGGCAACGAACCGGGTCAGGCGGCCAGTACGATAGATGCGGCGGTGACTGTTGACTTTGCCCGTCACATCGACTTTGTCAACTGTGAAATTGCAAACATTGGACTATATGCCATCTGGTATCGCCGAGCTTGTTCCGAAAGCGAAGTCAGCCATTGCTATTTGCACGATTTGGGTACGGGCGGTGTGAAAATTGGCGAGAGGCAGATACGACCCGATACAATATAACTGACCAGCCATATCATCGTTGATAATAACATTATCCAACATGGCGGTTATATTTTTCCCGACGGGATGGGTGTGGTTATTTTTCACGGGAGCGATAATGAGATAACCCATAACGACATTGCCGATTTTCGTAATTCGGGTATCTCGGCAGGCTGGGTCTGGGGATACGCATATAGTCCTTCCAAACGGAATAAGATAGCCTTCAACCATATCCACCACCTGGGCTGGGGCGAACTGAGCGACATGGGCGGGGTATATACACTGGGCGCTTCGGAAGGGACTGTTGTCACTAACAATTTGATCCATGATATCTACTCGTTCGAGTACGGTGGCTGGGGTTTGTACACCGACGAGGGATCAGCCGGCATTGTGATGGAAAACAACCTTGTCTATCACTGTAAGGATGCCGGATTTAACCAGCATTATGGTAAAGAAAATATCCTCAGGAACAATATTCTTGCTTTTAATGAAAAAACACAGGTTTCTCTTGCCAGGCCCGAAGCGCACCAATCGTTTTCTTTTACAAATAATATCCTTTATTCGGATAAGGGCGATTTGTTTCAGGAACGATATGTAAAAGATTCGTGGATAAAAGCAGTAACTGATGTGGATTTTAATTGCTTCTGGGATTTAAGGACAACTGATCCGGTTTTTTACGGCATGAATTTCAAAGAATGGCAAAAAAAAGGAAAAGATCAACACTCAATCGTAGCCGATCCTTTGTTTGTCGATCCACAAAGCCTTGATTTTCATTTCAAAAATCTGAAAGTAGCCCAAAAGATAGGTTTTAAGCCTTTTGAATACACAACGGCTGGCGTTTACGGCGACATGGATTGGAAGAATCTTGCAAAGTTAGAACCCGGGCTGATTAAAAAATTTGACGAAGCAGTGTTAAGAAACAGTTATAAAGGTCAGTAGTGGATAATGGAAGTCAATAATAAATCTTTTTTGTGTAACTAATTGACGAGAAAATATTATGAAAACATTTCTTAGTAGATCATCAGGATGTCGGAAAAGGTGGTTCACACAACCTGTCACTGGGAAGTTACTGTTTTTTTTGATGGGTATTGTTTCCACTGTGTGGTTCTTGGTAAGGGTAATACCCAAACCTTCAAGGGCTGCCTACCCTTGCATGAGGACAGCTTCGCCGGTGATGGCCTCGTTTGTGATTTACCTGCTGAGCCTGACCGGTGCCTGGAGTGCATACCGGAAATCCAAATTGAATTTTGTTGTGGGTAAATATTTATACGCAGTCATTTTTTTGCTTGCCGCAGTGAGCAGTTCGGTTGTTTTTTTCGTCCAGAATCCGGGCAAAGTATTTGCCAATCCTGCGGTGGAATGGATTGTCGCTCCAAATGAACCTGTGGGTAATGCGCGCGGAACATTTCCTGGCAGAGTTGTCTGGGTTCACGACCCAAAGGTGGCAAGGTGGGATGGGACAAATGGCTTTTGGTGGGAAGAAGTCAATACCTCACAAGATGAGGCTGACAAAATGGTAAATCAGGTTTTGCAGTCGCTGACCGGCGAAAAGAAAACGGCAAAAGCATGGAAATCGCTTTTCGTGTATTTCAACCAAACTAAAAAAGGGAAAGCGGAAGGTTATAAAACCAACCAGAAAATAGCTGTCAAGCTAAATATGAACAACAATTCGTCTCAGTCCTCTACAAACCAGATCAATGCTTCGCCCCAGCTTACGCTGGCTTTATTGAGAACTTTGGTCAGGGATGCAAAAGTTCCGGAAAGAAATATTACCGTTTTTGATGCCAGCAGGTTTATTCCCGACGAAATTTTTGACCGTTGCCATAAAGAATTCCCGGAAGTCGTTTTTCTGGACAACGTGGGTGGAAACGGTCGGGCGAAGGCAACCTATATTGATAACGCCATTCCATACTCGGCTGACAATGGCAAACTGGCCAGAGGCCTTGCCACATGCGCGGTTGAGGCCGATTATCTGATCAACATGGCTTTGCTGAAAGGACATGGCGGGCAAGGAGTCACTCTTTGCGGCAAGAACTACTATGGGGTGACAAGCATCGAGAATAATTGGAGGAAAAATTTTCATAACAATTTCAATCCGGATAAAGAGGGGAAGCCCAGATATATGACTTTCGTGGATTTTATGGGACATAAAGACCTGGGGGAAAAGACGATGCTTTTCCTGATTGATGGATTGTACGGTTGCAAGTTCGTAGCCGGGAAACCTGGGCCTAAATGGCAAATGGCGCCTTTTAGCGGCAACTGGCCATGCAGTTTGTTCGCATCACAGGATGGAGTGGCAATCGATGCGGTCGGTTTGGATTTTTTCCGTACAGAATTTCCGGATGCTCCAGATATGGCTTTCAGCGATCAGTACTTGATTGAAGCCGCCTTGGCAAATAATCCACCCTCAGGAACTTTCTACGACCCGGAAAAAGACGGGACACGCTGTAAAAGCCTTGGGGTGATGGAACACTGGAATAACAAAGAGGAAATGAAATACAGCCGGAACCTGGGGAAAAAACAAGGGATCGAGTTAATACAGAAAACACTTAATTCTATTCAGGCAAACTATGAAAAATAAATCGTTTTATATCATTTTATTCAGCTTCTTTATTCTAATAACCAGTGCGCCCGCACTTGTTGGGCAGTCCAAAACCGCCGTGGAAAAAATCAAGCACATCAATTTAAAAAAAATTAAGTCATCTGATGTTGGGAACCCGTTGCTCCCGGGCAGTGCGGAAGTTAATAAAGGCAGCATTTCCATAACTGCCGGAGGAAAGTACATTTGCGTACCTGGAACAAACCGGCGACTTCGATATGGTTGCCCGCGTTGAAAGCCTGACCGCGCCCAACCTTTATACCAAAGCCGGAATAATGGTGCGTGAAACGCTGATGGAAGGAAGTCGGCACATTTATTTTCAGGTCTTTCCGGATAACCGCCCCAGAAACAAGAATAATGGCGGTTATGAATTTCAGTATCGCGAAACAACCGATGGCGACATGAAAGCTGTATATCCGGCCGTGGCTACCGGTGCTCCTGAATTCCCGGTTAATTATCCCAATACATGGTTAAGGCTTAAACGAAATGGAAGCCAATTCTCAGGTTATTACAGTTCCGACGGCAAAACGTGGAAGTTATATACCAACTTCAGCCTCGACCTGCCATTCAAGGTTTACCTTGGCCTGGCCGTAACCTCCCATAACATTTCAGAAAAAGCAACCGGAATCTTTAAAGATATTGGTTTTATAAAATAACCTGTCAAGCAGTTGAATAGTGTAAACAAAAACGCTATAATAATTCAAACACGATGAAAGAAAACAACAATGTAAATGGAATAAACCGCCGCAAATTTTTGCACGCCAGCGCTACTTTCGCATCAACAGCAATGCTTTTGGGCTTTGGAAGTTCCAATCTTTTTGGCGAACAAATTACGGGTTCACAAAAAATTAAAATCAAAAATGTAAAACTCAATAATGGTGTGAAAATGCCTGTTCTGGGGTTTGGGACGTTCATGCTTCGTGGCGAAGTGGCTGTAAACAGCGTGGCTGATGCAATAGCCTTAGGTTACAGGCTCTTTGATACTGCCACCATTTATGGAAACGAGGAGTCAGTAGGCGCGGGTATTAAAAAGAGTGGCATTAATCGCGAGGAGCTTTTTATAACTTCAAAATGTTGGGTAGACGATTCTGGATACGAAAAAGCCAAAAAAGCATTCGAATTATCACTAAATAAATTAGGAACTGATTATTTAGACCTGTACCTGATTCACCGTCCGCGAGGCGATTATAGAGGAACCTGGAAGGCAATGGAAGAACTCTATAAAGAAGGAAGAATCAAGTCAATTGGCGTAAGTAATTTTGAACCTGATCAGCTTAAAGATTTAATGGCAGGCAACAGGGTAAAACCTGCTGTAAATCAAATTGAAACACATGCCTATTTTCAGCAATCCAAGGCTTATGATTTTCTGAAAGATTATGGGGTACAGATGGAAGCATGGGCTCCTTTTGCCGAAGGCCGGAAAGGACTCTTTACCAATGAAATTATTGCAGAGATTGGTAAAAAATATAATAAATCAAATGCGCAGGTAAGTTTGAGATGGCTTTACCAAAGGGGAATTGTTGCTATTCCAAGGTCATCTCAAAATGCACACAGGAAGGAAAATCTGAATATTTTCGATTTTCAACTGGACGAATCGGATATGAATAAATTCTCGAAGCTGGACTTAAATGCTACGCAATTTCCGGAATGGTCATAGGCAATTATTAATACATAGGAAAAAAGATGTTAGACTAAAAAATAAATAAAAATGAACCGACGAGAAAATTTCAAAAAAACATTACAGCACATTCAGCCCGATGATATTATCATTGATTTGGGAGGTTGCCCCTTGTCAACCATGGAAGGCAGGAGCATGTTTACTTTGCTCGAATTCCTGGGCCACGGAATCCCGGAGAAAACAGAACCCCTGAAGTTTGGAAAAACCAGGCGGCTGGACGAACGTATCCTGAAACATCTGGACATTGATACCCGCTCGGTAGGCGAAATATTTACGCCCCGCGATTCGCAGTACGACGAAATATCCGACACCGAGTATATCGACGAATGGGGCATCCGGCGCATTTACACCGGCTTGTACTGGGAACAGGTAAGCTACCCGCTGAAAAATGCGACCATCGAAGACCTGGACAAATTCAGGTGGCCCAACCCCGACTCAATCGACCCCAGAGAAATTGAAGAAGCAGCCCTGCAGGCCAAAAAACTGTACGAAGAAACCGACTATGTTATTTGCGCCGAACACCCGATTTACGGCGTTTTCGAGCTGGGTTGCTGGATGTGCGGTTTCGACGATTTCCTGCTCCGTACAATCGAGGATGTTGAATGGGTGGAAAAATTCTTCGATAAAATTTACGATTACCAGAAAAGAGTGATCGAAATTTATTACGGCGCGCTGGGAAAATACATCCATTATACCTCGAGCGGCGACGATTTTGCGACCCAGGCCAGTTTATTTGTGTCGGTCGATATGTTTTCCGAACTGATCAAGCCATACCTGAAAAAGCGCATCAGCTACACAAAACAATTCACCGATGCCGCTTTTCTCCACCATTCCTGCGGCAGTGTGTTCCCGCTGATCGGCGAACTGATCGATGCCGGGGTGGATATTTTGAACCCGATCCAGCCCAAGGCCGCATATATGGAACCTTCCAACCTGAAAAACAATTATGGCGATAAGATCGTGTTTCACGGGGGGCTCGACACGCAGGAGGAACTCCCATTCGGGAACAAAGAAAGCATTGAACGGACGGTGGGAAAAACAATTGACATCCTGAATAAAGCGGGAGGCTACATTTTTGCGGCTGCCCATAACATTCAGGAAGATGTCCCACCGCAGAACCTGGTGTATATGTTCCAGGCGGCCCGGAAATTCGGGAAAAAGATATAATTGTGCCTTTAAAGTTTTTAGCGCTTAACAATCATCAAATCTTTTTATTATGAATTTCAGGAATGCTTGGTTATTAATGAGGGTCAGGGCGGTTTTGCTGTCGGCCATGCTGTTCGTTTTGAATTTGAATGTGTGGGGCGAAGTCAGGCTGCCTTACATTTTATCGGATAACATGGTATTGCAGCGCGGGCTGCCGGTGAATGTGTGGGGCTGGGCAAGCCCAGGCGAAAGGGTTTCGGTGGCTTTTAACAACCAGAAAGTGTCGGCGAAAGCTGCAAAAGACGGTACCTGGAAAGTCCGGTTGGCGCCATTGGCCGCCGGCGGCCCGTTCGAGATGGCCATTAACGGAAAGAATGCCATAACGCTCAAAAACATCTTGGTTGGCGATGTCTGGGTTTGCGGTGGCCAGTCGAATATGGAGCGGTGGCTTTCGATGTCGAGGAACTGGGATGTGGATCAAAATTCGATTGAAAATCAGAATATCAGGTTGTTTAATCTTCCCAGAAATATAAGCACGGCCCCGCTCGACAATACCTTGGAAGCAAAGTGGGAGGTTTGCCGAAAAGAAACTGCCGCCAGGTTCTCTGCAGTCGGGTACTATTTCGGGAAAAACCTGGAAAAGGAACTGAATGTGCCGATCGGGCTGATAAACGACAACTGGGGAGGCACCGGTATCGAGACCTGGACCAGCCTCGAAACCATGTATGCCGACGACGATTTCAAGGCCGCTGTTGATAAGGTCAGATCGATTGACACGGAACAGATCAGGAAAGAGGCCGAAACGAACAAGATAAAATATCAAAATACAGTTGATAACGACGATCCGGGTATAATAAACAAATGGTACGCCGGAGCTGCCGATGTTTCGGAATGGAAAACCATGAAGCTGCCCAAACCGTGGGAAGAAGCCGGCTTGCCTTCGCTCGACGGGATAGTGTGGTTTTCAAAAGAGATAACTGTCAGCCCCGAAAATGCCGGAAAGGAAGCAATTGTAAGCCTGGGGACTATTGACGACAGCGATGTGACCTGGCTCAATGGCGTTCAGATCGGTAAAACTGAAAACAAGGCAGGTGAGTCAAGGCTTTACAAAGTCCCTGCCGGCGTAGTGGTGGCCGGAAAGAACAGGCTTACGGTAAAAGTAACCGACAGAACCGGCAGAGGGGGACTTTGGGGAAAAGAAGAAGAGCTTTTTGTTGAGCTTGGGGGCAAAAAAACAGGGATTACAGGCGATTGGTTGTATAAAGTGGGGCTCAGTTTACCCGCTTTCAAAGACGTTTCGAACCCAAACACCTATCCCTCGCTTCTATACAATGGCATGATAAACCCGATAATAAAATATCCCATCAAGGGAACAATATGGTACCAGGGCGAAAACAACGTAGGCAGGCACATCAAATACCGCTCGCAGTTCCCGGCCATGATCAAAGACTGGAGGCAAAAGTGGAATTGCGGCGAATTCACTTTCCTTTTCGTACAACTCGCCAATTTTACCGAACCAGTTCAGGAGCCACAAAACAGCCCCTGGGCGGGGCTGCGCGAAGCCCAGACGATGGCATTGTCGGTTCCAAATACAGGCATGGCGGTGATTATCGACATTGGCGAGGCAAAGGATATACACCCGCGCAACAAAGACGAGGTGGGTTACCGCCTGGCGCTTGCCGCCCTTAAAAAAGCCTATGGCAGGGAACTCGTCTATTCTGGCCCCATGTATAAAAGCATGAAGGTAGAAGGCGACCGGGTTATACTGGAATTTGACTATACCGGGTCGGGACTGGTTGCTAAGGATAAGTACGGTTACCTGAAATCGTTTGCAATTGCGGGCGCCGACAAAAAGTTTGTTTGGGCGAAGGCGTCCCTGACCCCCGACAACAGGATAATTGTTACGGGCGAGGGCGTGAAAAACCCGGTCGCTGTGCGTTATGCCTGGGCCAATAACCCCGACGACGCTAACTTGTACAACAAGGAAGGGCTGCCTGCATCCCCGTTCAGGACCGACGACTGGTAGGATTTTAACGTAATTCGTTTGATTAAAAAGCAAATTGTTCAAAAATGAAACATTTACTGAAATTTAAAATAAAGAAAGTTTGTTTTCTGGTATTAATTGGTGTTGCAGGCGTTACTTCACCCTCTCGCCTGCAGTCTCAAAATACCGACAAAAAAGCTTGTACAAAATTTGTCAATCCCTTTGTCGGCACATCTGGCCACGGGCATACCTTTCCGGCGGCCTGCCTTCCGTTTGGGATGGTACAGCTCGGCCCCGATACAGGTGTGGAAGGCTGGGACTGGTGTTCGGGCTACCATGCCCGCGACAGTTCAATTATGGGCTTTTCGCACAACCACATGAGCGGCACAGGGCTTCCCGGGTTGGGCGACGTACTTGTCATGCCCTTTGCAGGCGAACCCAAATTTGAACCGGG
>JBBIUJ010000170.1:0-8725 GCA_037440345.1 Prolixibacter sp. | reverse complement strand
AGCATACCCTGCTTCTTCAGGTTGGTTTCGTGGATACGGGCGAAGGATTTCACCAGTACCACACGTACACCGAGGTGGCGGGGTTCCATGGCGGCATGCTCGCGGCTGGAGCCTTCACCATAGTTCTCATCACCTACCACGATGGAACCGATACTGGCGGCCTTGTACGCGCGTTGTGTAGCGGGAACCGCACCATATTCGCCGGTGAGCTGGTTCTTTACGGAGTCGGTCTTCTCATTGAAGAAGTTCACCGCACCGATCAGCATATTGTTACTGATATTATCGAGGTGACCGCGGAACTTGAGCCAGGGGCCGGCCATGGAGATATGGTCGGTGGTACATTTGCCACGGGCTTTGATCAACAGCGACAGTTGCGTCAGGTCTTTGCCGTTCCAGGGTTTAAATGGCTCGAGCAACTGCAGCCTGTCAGAGTTTGGATCAACAGTTACCACGAGTTCACGAAACTCTTTGGATGGCGGAATAAGTCCGGCATCTTCCACGGCAAATCCCTTGGCAGGAAGATCATCCCCATGAGGCACATCCAGCACAACTTTTTGCCCTGATTCATTGACGAGCGAATCGGTCATGGGATTGAAATCCAGCGTTCCGGCAATCGCAAAGGCGGTGACAATCTCCGGAGAAGCCACAAAACCGTGTGTTTTCGGATTTCCGTCTGTGCGTTTGGCGAAATTCCGGTTAAAGGAGGTCATGATCGAGTTTTCAGGCAACTGATCTGCATTGGCGCGGGCCCACTGTCCGATACATGGTCCACAGGCGTTGGCAAGAACGACTCCGCCAATCGATTCGAATGCATTAAGGAGTTGATCCCTCTCAACGGTATACCTCACCAATTCGGAGCCAGGAGTAACCGTGAATTGTGCTTTCACCTTCAGGTTTTTGGCCTTCGCCTGTAATGCAACAGATGCCGCCCTGCTCATATCTTCATAGGAGGAGTTGGTGCAGGAACCAATCAGACCTACCTCCATGACCATTGGCCAGTTTTTTTCTTTGGCTACTTTTTTGAATTGTGAAAGCGGTGTTGCCAAATCCGGGGTAAACGGACCATTGATATGTGGTTCCAGCTCTGAAAGGTTGATCTCGATAAGCTGATCAAAATATTTTTCGGGATTCTGATAAATGGCAGCATCGCCGGTAAGATGTTCGGCAATGCCGTCAGCCATTTCGGCGATATCTGCACGGCTTGTGGCCCTCAGATATTTGGCCATATTATGATCGTATCCGAAGATCGAAGTTGTCGCGCCAATCTCTGCCCCCATGTTGCAGATGGTCCCTTTCCCGGTGCAGGAAATGGTAGATGCACCCTCGCCAAAATATTCGACAATGGCCCCTGTTCCGCCTTTGACCGTGAGGAGTCCGGCAACCTTAAGAATTACATCTTTGGGCGAACTCCAGCCGTTCAATTTCCCGGTAAGTTTAATCCCGATCAGTTTAGGGAATTTCAATTCCCATGGAATTCCTGTCATGACATCTACCGCGTCGGCGCCACCGACACCAATGGCAACCATGCCCAAACCTCCGGCGTTAACCGTGTGGGAGTCGGTTCCAACCATCATCCCCCCGGGGAATGCGTAGTTTTCCAAAACCACCTGGTGGATAATTCCGGCGCCTGGTTTCCAGAATCCGATACCATATCTTTTGGAAACAGTCGACAGAAAATTGTATACCTCTTTGTTGGTGTTTTCTGCATTTTTGAGGTCGGTAACTGCCCCCTCTTTGGCAAGGATCAGGTGATCGCAATGGACGGTCGAAGGAACTGCTGCCTCATCTTTTCCTGCCTGCATAAACTGCAGCAAAGCCATTTGCGCCGTAGCATCCTGCATGGCGACACGATCGGGGTTGAAATTGACATAGGAGGCTCCGCGCTCAAAAGGAACAACCGGAAGTTGTTCTGAAAGGTGCGCGTAAAGAATTTTTTCGGTCAGGGTAAGAGGTCTGGCCAGCAGTTTTCTGAGGTTTTCAGTTTTCTGAGGAAATTCAGCGTAGACCTTTTTGATCATCTCAATATCGTAAGCCATAATCGATCAAATTAAAAATTAAAGATTAAAGATTAAAAATGATGATCAGCAAGAGCTGTAACCACTTTAAATCAGTTATTATTCAGTCAATGGTTTAACCCAATTTTCGTTTCGCAAAATTGGCTATTTTATCTGAATAAATCCAATAAGAATCTTTGAAATGAACAATGAAAATTGTACAGCTGTCAATTGCCTCTGTTTTTACATTTAGGTATTGCGCCATCCTTAATTCATTATTACCTTTATACGTTCAAAGTTTAAAAAAATGGACTACCTTGTCATTCATAATTACAGAAAAACACCTGCAAATCTTACGGCTTTTACCATCCTAACGAATGACCATCAAGCAGTAATTTGTAATCTTTAATCTTTAATTTGTAATTTGTTTGTTCCGTTATGTTACTTAAGCCGCTTGTCGTTGAAAATATTCACATCGCTTTTCAGTCGATCAGGAGCAACCTGCTTCGGTCGGTACTGACGATCCTGATTATTGCGGTAGGGATCTCGGCGCTGGTAGGCATCCTGACTGCCATCGACTCCATCAAGAATGCCATCACCGCCGATTTTACCCGGCTGGGGGCCAACACCTTTTCCATTCAGAGCAGGGGAATGAGAATTCAGATTGGAAATCAGCGGTACCGTTCCAAAAACTACAGCTACATCAGTTATTTTCAGGCCAGGGATTTCAGGGATCAGTTCCATTTTCCTGCAATAGTCTCTATATCGACGATGGCAACAAACACAGCCACCGTGAAATATGAATCGAAAAAGAGCAATCCAAATGTGGTCGTAAGGGGCATCGATGAAAATTACCTATCCACCGATGGATATGATATCGAAAGCGGGCGCAATATTTCGATGCAGGAGGCTTTCGATGGGACCAATGTGGCTTTGATCGGCGCTGAAATGGTGCCTAAAATGTTCCCAAAGGGTGTTGATCCCATTGGAAAGTTACTTACAATCGGAAGTGGAAGATACGTGGTTGTGGGCACACTGAAGTCGAAGGGTAGTGGTTTTGGCGAGACCGGCGACAGGCTTGTTTTCCTCCCCTTTGCCAATGTGCGCCAATATTTTGCCCGGCCCAAAATGAATTTCAGGATCAGTGTACATCCCAACTCCGCCCAACTGATGGATGCCGCCACCGGTGAGGCAGAGGGTGTTTTCCGAAATATCCGCAAGCTCAATATTCTGGACGACAGTGATTTTATTGTAGAAAAGAGCGATAATCTGGTCAACATCCTTCTTGACAACATCAAATATGTAACCATGGCCGCCACCATTATCGGTGTTATCACATTGCTTGGCGCAGCCATCGGATTGATGAATATTTTGTTGGTTACGGTAGCCGAACGTACCAGGGAGATTGGCATCCGAAAAGCCATTGGCGCCAACTCCGGCACAATCCGGCAGCAGTTTCTGGTCGAATCGATCGTTATCGGGCAGATGGGCGGCGCATTGGGTATCCTGCTGGGTATGATGGCCGGTAACATCATTTCCTTTTTTATGGGAACAGCCTTCATCGTGCCATGGAACTGGATGATTGGCGGAGTTACCGTTTGCCTGCTGGTCAGCTTCGCCTCCGGCGTTATTCCTGCCGTTAAGGCCGCAAAGCTGGATCCGATCGAGGCTCTGAGGTATGAATGACGGAGGGAAGTTGAAAGTTGAGAGTTGAAAGTGGAGAGTGGAGAGTTGAAAGTGAGGGAAAGAATGAAACGGAGAAACGGAGAAATGGTGAAAGGTTCGCAAATCCGGGGTTTAGCCGCATAGCGGCGTAATGTTGGTAGCCCAGGGTGGAGTGTAGCGGAACCCTGGGTCAACGGATGCAAGATGACCACCGTCCGCGGTAGCATTCTCGAAAAGGAGATAAGGTCCGTTCGGACGGTAGGATCAAATATTTAAAGAAACCACAGGTAAAAAGCCAATTGCCAACAGATGATCCCCCTTCAAAACTTAAAATTCAACGTGAACTTGTACGCGAAATTGAGTTTGTCGGTACTGAACCGGTATGGCCCATACCGATAATAAACACCCAAGCCCAGTCCTGCAAAACTGGAATTTAAAATCCTGTTCAACTCCACCCCTGATTCAAAAAATCCTTTTCTGAAATCTGTTGCGCCGGTAGATATCGAATATTGCTGTTGAAGGGAACCAAATCCAATATTTTGCGCAATGGCCAGCTCCGGTCTGATAAAATACCAGGAGGGAATAAATCCGGTCCCAAAACTGTGACGGATATGAAGGGAGCTAAACTGGTCGGCCGAAAATTCATTGAGGCGCATAGTTGCAAAAGTATAGGGCGCCAAGATGGTAAAACCGCCCGAATAGCTGCCGTATCCGTTGAACCATTCGGTGGATGGTGCAGTACGAAGGATTTTACCTCCCCTGATCATAAATGAAGTGGTTCCCAAGGCGGACAATCGAAGGCGAAACTTTCCCTTGGCCTCAAATTTGGTGTAATGATATTCCCCTTGAAGTGCTTTAAGGCCCTGGATAACTGTAAAATAGACGTCTGCATGAGGTGGAGCGCTCTGAATCAATTCATCGACATCGTGCAAGAATGCAATGCCGGGTGAATAGCGCAATTGAAAACCAACACGAGTCAACTGGAATGGGTCCCAGCCAGCGACAACCACATCGCCATAGGCATTGTCGAGGTTGGTGGCTTTGTCGAGAAAGAGCTTCATGTTCATGGGCTGGACAGGCCTCATCTCGACACTGGCGGTATAGCTTTTGGTGTGAAACATGTGCTGTAGTAAAAGCGATCTGAAATATTCGGGTTCGAAAATATCATACTCTTCCAATAGGGTCGATTCTCCGAACTCTTTCTTCATATCCTTGTATCCCAACTGTATCTTCAAATCGGGATAACCCGTCGGATAGATCCTTATCCACTCTCCGTGCCTGAAAAGTCCATCCCGGGTACTGTAGATGAAATAGGTGCCTGCCGCGATATATTTTGACAGTTTACGATTGGTTTCTACACCCAGACCAATTTTGTAGCCTTCGTTGATGTTATACCCGAACAGGTAGGTATAGTTGACACTGATCACCCCTATCGGGACAGTACCGAGCGAAAGAGAGTGCAGTAATTTAGCTTTTTCATTTAGCCTTAGTTTATTTCCGAGGCTGTCGAGGTATTGATAAGTGACAGAGTCCTTGGAAGTTAGCGGTATGTACCTAAAACCTTTTGCATCGAGGAGCGAGTCACGCTGTTCGGGCGAGACGGTAACACCATATTTAGGGAACGATTTGGGGTCAAGCGGAACATTTACTTCCCTTTGATACAGGTAGGTCCGACTGTTCGCAGTGACAGAAAGCTCAAGCGGATTTCTTTTTTTACCCAATGAATCCAAAGGGAAACTGGTCATCATCTTGAAATTGATGGCAGCATTGAGCTCGGACGGAAACCATCGGTTAGAATCCAGTCTGTCGTAATGTTGCCAAATTGAGGCAAATATCTCTTTCTTGTCTGAAATGGCAGGCTCTGCAATCACGCTCTGGACAGCATAACCGTGTGTATTTATGTGCAGGAATCCTTTCAAACCATCAAAATTCCGATCCTTTGCAGGGTGAAACCGAATTAGGAAAACAGTGTCTTTACGGTCAATCAAAAGAGTATCTTCCAGGATAAACGAATAATTCTTCAGTGCTGTTTTGGAGACCGGAGAGAGATATTTTTTGCTGAGAAGGGCGAAATTTTCCTCATAAATCGAAAAGCTTTGAAGTTGGGTTGCCAGCAGGAAGAAGCTCTCCTTTTTTAATCCTGAAACTTTGGAGGAGATAATTTCTTCGCTCTCATGCTGAGGCTGCAGAAACTTTTTTTTGCTTAGAGTCTCTATCAGCAGCATGTGGTTGGCTTCGAATTTTTGCTGCAGTTTCTGAAGCTCTATGGGTGAAATCTTTAATTTTCCGCTGAACTTACTGTCAGTTATTGGATCGGCCGACAACCAAAATTTGTGGTAAGAAGTATACTGGAAACTTCCCAGGTTGTTGGGATCGTTCTCCTTGGCATGATCAATGACAGACTGCATGATACGGTAAGCCGGATCTCTTCCGGGACGTACCTCAATGGTGCTGAGCATGTGTTCGTCGGGGGTCAGTTTGATGATCCAGATCTCATCGCTTGATCTACCGACTGGCATGTTTAGCGGTTGGAAACCAATGTAACTCAACTGGACTTCTCGGACAGTTTCCGGAATTGTAAAATTCCCGTCTATGTTGCTGATGGTTCCACTGTTGCCAAAGTCAAACCGAA
The DNA here is from genome assembly GCA_037440345.1 of Prolixibacter sp. GTDB lineage: Bacteria > Bacteroidota > Bacteroidia > Bacteroidales > Prolixibacteraceae > CAINVV01. The sequence continues at coordinate 2,434 of JBBIUJ010000170.1, read as the reverse complement.
GATGGACAAAAGGAAGAGGAGAAAGATCAGTTGCACTCACTACCCGGCCATGGATCTGTTTTGTCTGAGAAGATCCAAGGGTACTGAAGAGACAGAGGAATAGCAACGAAACAAGGGAAAGGTGCTGACTATTCTTCGCGCTCCTGAAGCTCATTTAAGGACTGGATTAATTGATCGCGGTATTTGCCGAATAAAAGATTGAAACCTTTGTGAAAGATATAGAATATCGATCCAATTAGCAAACCCAGTAATACCAGCATCGCAGAAGCGACAACGATAATGGCCATTACTGACGGCGTTTCGCTAATCTTGATGGATTCGAATCCTTTGGTTGCTCCCAGCAGAAATCCCAAACCCACCCCTGACATGAGGATAATCACTGCAAGGTAGAACTCTTTTTTGAATGTATCCAGGAGGGAGAGAACCTTTTGGATGGCTCCCTTCAAATCCTGATTGGCAAGTGTTTGCAACTGAAGACGCCTGAACCTGATCACGAAGAGTAAAATGGTAAGCATCAGCACGATATTGACAAACCATTCAAGCATATTGATCCACATTGGAACTTCAAGATCTGCCTTCCAGCGGGAAGGGAAAATTAGTTCGGCAGGCATAAATTGATCCGCAAGCGTAAAAAGGAAGAAAAGGACTAGAAACCAGATACCTATTTTGACGCTACGGTCGAGGCGGGATAGGATACCTTTACTCCTTTTCTTCAAAAGTTCGTTAATTGATGTAGCATCCAGTTCTTTTTGCTGGATCGTATCAGAAGTTGCCTTTTGCCAGGCCTTTTTAAATTCGTTCAATTCCATCTAATTGCATTCCTTGCTTTTAACAAAGTACTCTAGTTTCTTCTTGATTCTGTTCATTTTCACTCTTACGTAGTTTTGTGAAATTCCTGTAATTTCTGATATCTCTTCGTAGGGTTTGTCCTCAAGAAAGAGTAAAATGATCGATTTTTCTATTCCTGTTAGTTGATTAATGGCTTCATGTAGCAAATTCAAATGCTCCTCTTTTTCATAATCGTAAACTTCATCCTCCAGAAGATAAATCTCTTTTCCCAACTCACTCTTTCTTCTGTTTTTTGCCTCCTTTTTAAAATTCGTAATCGCTGTGTTAATGGCTACCCGGTACATCCAGGTCGAGAATTTAGATTGTTCCCTGAATTTGTCATAGGATTTCCACAACTGAATCAAAATCTCCTGGAAAAGGTCTTTGCGATCATCCTCATTGTCACAGTATATTCTGGTGACCTTGTGGATGATCCCCTGATTTTGGGTGATATTTCGCAAAAAATCCTCTTTCACAGCTATTGAATTAGTCTCCCGGTGGCAAAGAAAATTACAGTATCAGTTATGACAACCTAATTAGAGCTCATTTTAAGCATATTGACCTCGTCTTGTGTCAGGAAGCGCCACTTACCGCGCGGCAGGTTTTTCTTCGTTAAACCGCAGAAATAGACTCTGTCGAGTCTCACTACTTTGTATCCGAGATGTTCAAATATGCGGCGTACAATTTTATTCTTCCCGGAGTGGATCTCGATACCAACCTGTTTCTTGTCCTCTTCATCGGCATAGCTGACCGAGTCGGCCGCAACGAATCCATCCTCGAGTGTTAGGCCATTGACAATCTCATCCAGGTGCGATTTGGTCACTTTTTGATCCAGATGCACATGGTAGATTTTCTTCCTGTTGTACTTCGGATGGGTAAGTCTTTTGGTCAAGTCCCCGTCGTTGGTAAACAGCAAAAGGCCAGTTGTGTTTTTATCCAAACGGCCAACCGGGTAAATCCGCTCAAAACAGGCATTCTTAACAAGGTCCATCACCGTTTTTTCGGCATGGGGATCTTCCACGGTAGTGACAAATCCTTTTGGTTTATTGAGCAGAACGTATACTTTCTGCTCTATCGAAAGCAGTTTGCCATTGAAGCTGACCGAGTCGCCTGTCATTACTTTGTAGCCCATTTCAGAAACAATCTCACCATTGACCGTCACGCATCCGGTTGCGATGTAGGTGTCGGCCTCTCTCCTGGAACACATCCCGGAGTTGGCTATGAACCTGTTCAGACGGATGGTCCCATCGTTTTTTGGCGCTTTTGAAACAGGTTTTCTCTTCTCCCTGTCCAGTCCTTCTATCACATTTCGCTTGCCCAGCCTGCCACGGAGAACTTTGCCTTTTGTGGTCATCAAACTATCAGTTTCTGTCTCAACAAACCGTTTTTGAACCGGTTTGTTGATTACATTACGGCGAAAGATATCCGATGTACGCTCTTTTAAGATTCTTTTGGATTTTGGATTTTCCGCTTTTACGGCTTCGGGTTTTGATTTTCCTATCCGTTTTCCTGCACCGACGGGGGGAGGAATCACTGTTTTTTTTCTGGCTTTTACAATCTCTTCGGGGTAGGCAGATCCTGTTCTGATCACCTTTTTGGATCGTCC
>JBBIUJ010000169.1:0-8731 GCA_037440345.1 Prolixibacter sp. | reverse complement strand
TCGATAACACCGCGACCCTCGTATACTGCCTCGACGTCATACCCAAGAACAGCAAGGTTGGCAACCTCGCTACCCGGATGGAGTGAATCGGGGATGGTTTTCAGCACCCCACTTCGGCCCATTTTTGCAAGAAGGTCCATGCTGGGTTTTCGGGCTGCCATAAGCGGGGTCTTTCCCCCATGTTCTGCTTCAGGCTGATCAGACATGCCATCGCCCAATAGAATTATATACTTCATCTGGAATTTATTCAATTATTTTTAACTTTTACGCACTTAACAGCCAAAGGTTATTAATGTGAAAATTGGAAAATGTGAAAATGTGAAAATGATTGCTCTGTGCAAATGCCCAATTAATTTTCACATTTTCACATTTTCACATTCGTTCCTAAATGTTTGCAACCTTGATTAAATCAGCGAAAACCCCGGCAGCTGTAACAGCTGCACCTGCTCCATATCCTTTGATAAGCATCGGCGATTCATTGTATCGTTCAGTGGTTAAGAGCACAATGTTGTTGCTCCCTTCCAGGTCGTAAAACGGATGACCCGGTCCGACAGATTGCAGGGAGACAGAGGCGCGCCCCTCGTCCAGCACCCCTACGAAACGCCATTTTTTCTTCTCCTTTTCAAGTACCAGTCTCTCTGCCTCAAAATGCGCATCCATTTCATGAATGTCTTTCCAGAAATCTTCCAGGGTGGAGTTAAAATAACGGTCTGGGATAAATCGATTTTGCGTGACCTCCTCCTGACTTATTTTGTAACCCGACTCCCTTCCCAGGATAACAAGTTTCCTGACAACGTCAACGCCACTGAGGTCAATTCTGGGATCCGGCTCCGAAAATCCCTTCTCTTTTGAGAGGCGGATTGCTTTGCTGAGTGGAATTTCACTGCTTAGGGTGTTGAAGATGTAGTTGAGCGTTCCTGACAAAACCGCCTCAATCCTGACGATGCGGTCGCCCGACCGTTTGAGGTCATTGATGGTGGAGATCAACGGCAAGCCGGCCCCCACATTGGTTTCAAAAAGGTACTTGACCCCATGGTTGGCGGCAAGCTCTTTCAGCTCTCGGTAGGCATTGTATTCGGATGATGCCGCCACTTTGTTTGCAGCAACAATAGAGATGTAATTGTTAAGAATCGTATGGTATTGATCTGCCACCTTCTTTTCAGCTGTACAATCGACAAAAACCGAATTGAACAGGTTCATTTCGATCATTTGTTTGCAAAACTGCTTCATGTCAGATTTTTCTGCAGCCTCACCCGTAAGAATTTGCGCAATCGATGAGGGATCAAATCCTTCACGATCGAGAACCATCTTCCTCGAATTGGCGACTCCACAAATGCGAAGCTTCAACCGGTGTTCGTTCTGAAGCTTTTGCTGCTGCTGGCTTATCTGGGTGATCAAGTCTCTTCCCACGGTTCCAATGCCTACCAGGAAAAGATTCAACTCGATAAATGGTGAGAGGAAAAATGACTCATGAACAACGTTGAGCGTTTTACGCAAATCGGATTTTTTCACAACCCAGGAGATGTTCTGTTCAGAAGCCCCCTGTGCGATGGCAACCACATTGATACCATTTTTACCTATCGTATAAAACAGTTTTCCTGCAATACCAGCCGAATGCTTCATGTTCTCTCCCACGATCGCAATGATGCATAGATCCTCTTCACTACTTATTTTGTTGATTAGCCCGGAGGATATTTCGCGTTCAAATTCTTGCTGAATGGCTATTTCAGCAGCTTTTCCCCTGGCCGAATCAATGGCAAAACTGATCGAATTCTCTGAAGATGCCTGTGAAATAAGGATAACGTTGATCTCCTGTTTGGCAAGGGCGCCAAACAGCCTCATGGCAATGCCGGTTACCCCCACCATTCCAAGTCCCTGGACGGTGAAGAGCGAAATTCCATCGATGGAGGAGATTCCTTTGATGGGATGGTCGGCTCCCGGATGGTTTACATTTCCGATCAATGTTCCTTCGGCCGAAGGATTCATTGTATTTTTTATTTGAACGGGTATCGATTTTTGATAAACCGGCAAAATAGTAGGTGGATAGATCACTTTGGCGCCGAAATGCGAAAGTTCCAACGCTTCGCTGTAGGTAAGCTGCGGAATGGGATAGGCCTTGCTGATGACCCGTGGATCGGCCGTCATAAAACCGTCTACATCGGTCCATATCTCCAGTTTTTCTGCATTGAGGGCGGCAGCGAAAAGCGCTGCGGTATAATCAGAGCCTCCTCTTCCCAGAGTGGTCATCGTTCCGTCTGAGGCAGAGGAGATAAATCCTGGCGCTACGGCCAACCGATATATCCCGCTACAGCTTTTGCTGATCAGTTCATAGGTGGTATTGAAATCAACATTGGCCCGGCCATGGTTTTTATCCGTACGAATATTGGCGGCACTATCGATCAACTCAGCATCAAGGTATCTGGATATAAACTGAGAGGAGAGCCGCTCGCCAAAACCCATCACCTTGTCAAGTGTCTTGGGTGTGAGTTCGCCTATCAAACGAATCCCCTGAAGAATTTTCTCGAGTTCATCAAAGAGGATTTTCATCTTCACCTTCACCTCACCGAGGGTTTTCACATCAAAAAGAGCGGTCATGATCTTCTCGTGACGATCCCAGATCTCCTCCAGTAAGGGATTGACATCATTCCCCTGGGCACCGGCATTGGCCGCGGCCAGCAGCATATCTGTGATACCCCCAACAGCGCTGACCACAACGATCAGATCCGATTGTTGATTCCGAACTATTTCGTCAATTTTCTTTACATTTTCTGCGGAACCGACAGATGTTCCTCCAAATTTTATAACTTTCATCCGTTCTGAATTACAATTTATCACATCAGTCCAGCTGCAAATGTCCAAAAAAAATCTGAACCGTGGCTGTTTCGGTTCAGATTTGGTGTTTATTTTAACAATAACTTATCTCAGGCGTACACTATTGTATTGTAAGGGCTACCTTAGATTTGTTTACGGCTCAACTCTTTCCTGCCCGTAACCAGCCGTCACGCTTATTTATCGAGTGAGGGAGTATAATTGGCAATAATCTTCTTTTCAATCTCTTCAGATAGTTCCGGATTGTCGATAAGCAGTGCCTTTACCGATTCGCGTCCCTGTCCAAGTTTGGTTTCACCATAACTAAACCAGGACCCGCTCTTTTTCACAATGTTCAATTCAACGCCCAAATCGATAATCTCTCCGGTTTTGGAGATACCTTCACCAAAGATGATGTCAAATTCAGCCTTTCTGAACGGAGGGGCAATTTTATTCTTAACAACTTTTACCCGGGTATGGTTACCTTGTACATCTTCTCCATCTTTTAACTGACCAATCTTTCGGATATCCAGCCTGACAGACGCATAAAATTTCAGTGCGTTCCCTCCGGTTGTGGTTTCAGGGTTACCAAACATGACCCCAATCTTTTCGCGCAACTGGTTGATAAAAATGCAGCATGTCTTTGTTTTGCTGATACTTGCAGTCAATTTACGAAGTGCCTGTGACATCAATCTCGCCTGCAATCCCATCTTCGAATCACCCATTTCACCTTCGATTTCTGCCTTTGGCGTCAATGCTGCGACCGAGTCAATGACGATAATATCGATAGCTCCCGAACGAATCAGGTTATCCGCAATTTCGAGCGCCTGTTCGCCGTTGTCTGGCTGGGAAATCAGTAAATCATTGATGTTCACCCCCAATTTGGTAGCATAACCCGGATCAAAAGCATGCTCCGCATCTATGATGGCAGCAATGCCCCCCTGTTTCTGGGCCTCGGCGATGGCATGGATGGCCAGCGTTGTCTTACCGGAAGATTCAGGGCCAAAAATCTCAATGACCCTGCCTTTGGGGTATCCCCCAATGCCTAGTGCCAAATCCAGCGCGATGGACCCTGAGCTGATAGCGGCCACGTCATCAACTGGTCTGTCGCCCAAACGCATGATGGAACCTTTTCCATAACTTTTCTCAATCTTATCCATCGTCAGCTGCAATGCTTTCAATTTCTCAAGATTTACTGCCTTGTCTGCAGCTGCCTTTACATCGTCTTTTGCCATGTCTATTTGAATTAAAATTTTAGCTCCTTAATAATCTGATTGGTGTGATCTTTGGTATCTACCTTCCTGAAGATCTTCTCAATTATCCCCTTTTCATCAATCAAAAAGGTTGTACGGATTACACCCATGTAACTCTTGCCGTAGTTCATTTTTTCGCCCCACGCACCATAATCCTGAAGGATTTTCTTGCCGGTATCGGCAATCAGAGAGAAACGCAATCCGAATTTTTCAATGAATTTTTGGTGTGAAGCGCTGCTGTCAGGACTTACTCCCACAACATCCACCCCTTTCGACAACCAATAATCATAATTTTCGCTAAGATTGCAGGATTCAGCCGTGCATCCGGGGGTATTGTCCTTCGGATAAAAATAAAGAATCAACTTTTTGCCTTTAAAATCGCCAAGCGAGATGGTTTTTCCGTCCTGGGTCATTCCCTCAAAATGAGGAGCGGGCATACCCTCTGTCAATTTTTCCATGTCTGATATTGTAAAAATGTATACCTTACAAATTTACGTGAATCCGACCACTTTCCGAAATCCGTGAGGCTAAAAAATCAATTAATCTGATGGTTCGTTACAAATGGGTTAAATTTGTAATTTTAGACCCGATTTCGCATAGAAAAAAAGCATGAACAAAGTTTTGCCACTAAAACGTATTTTTGCTCTCTCCGCCCTTGCAGCGCTCTTGACCCAATTCTCTTTTGGTCAACAAACTTTAGGCAAAGAGACCCTTGGTATCGATTATTTCCAACAGGGCAATTTTGAAAAAGCGCTCCCAATTTTTGCCAAACTGGCTCAAAGTTATCCCGACAATGCCATGTACAACTATTATTATGGCGTTTCCCTGATAAAAAACAACCTGTTTGAAACAGCTGCCAAAGAGGCATTGCTTAATTCGGTTGTAGACAAGACACCTGTCAACTCAAACTTCTACCTTGCACTTTACTTTCATGCACTTGGACAGTGGGAGGAGGCAAAGGATTTTTACGACAGGTATGCAAAAGTCGGATCCAGGCAGGAAAAAAAATCGTTGCAATATGACTATTATGTTGGTTTGTGCGAAACTAAAACAAATCCTTTCAAACCAAGAAAACTATCAGACACAGGGCTTTTCGGAGATTCCATCATAAAGACTCCCCCCAAAATTGACGAAAAGATCTTTCCTGTTCCGGAGACCCTCAAAAAGTCCTCTTTTAATTTTCAGGTAAATGAGTTGCTGGCTTACCATTCAATTGAGGATTTTCGCAGTGAAGCAAGTAAAATACTCTTCACCAAGGCCTGGATGTGCACAGGAAAAAACGATTCCATCGTTGCCCTGACTGATTCTTTAAGGAAAGAGCATGATCGCATTACGAGAGTCGACACCCGGCTGGGTATGGTGCAGCAAATTGTAGATTGTGAGCAAAAATCATTCCAGCTGATGCGGGAAAGGGAAAAATACCTCGAACAGTCGCGGGTCAAAGAATCGGCATATTGGGACAGGGAAGGCACGAAAGCAGCCATTGCTTACAATGCATCCATTTTAGATAGGGAGAACAAGCTGATTGAAAGCAGGAAAAGAGCTGAAAAGCCCGTTATAACAACACCCGAACCTAACATCGCGAAGGATTCAGCCAAGGTTGAACCGGAGAAAATTGTTGTTCCCAATGAAACTGCAGTGAAAAATATCCTTACTGAAAATTTGATTTACAAAGTTCAGATTGGAGCTTTTAAGAATGGCGCAATTTCATCCTCATTTAAAATTTCCTATGCCAAGATTAACAAATTGAGGAAGATAGACAGGTATACCGATGAACGAAAGTATACCATATTCACGGTTGGGAATTTCACAAACCTTCAGGATGCCTCCAGAATGAAGGATCAGTTAATCAGGGAGGGAATGAAAAGCTCAGTCGTAGTTGCTTATGACAAAAATACCGGCAAACCATCCAAACCAGGGAATGTTTCGATTGTAAAAAAGAATCCGGAACAGACCATAGCCCCTAAACCAGCCGAGAATTCGACAAAGAGTGCCACTGGCGAAAATCTTATCTTCAAGGTACAAATTGGTTCCTTCAAAAACGATTTACAGTCGACTGCTTTCAGAAAAGCATACCAAAGAATCAGCAAACTAATGAAAGTTGAAAGATATTCCGACGCAAGAAACAACGTCATTTATTCGGTAGGAAATTTTACCAACTATCAGGATGTCTGCAAATTAAAAGATCAATTGGTGTCTGAAGGGATTAAAGATGCCTTTGTTGCTGCTTTCCTCAATGGCCAAAGGATAAAAGTTAATGAAGCAATTAAAATTGCAAGTGGAAAATAATTTTGTTTTATTTGCAATTCCGCACAACAATAATTCGTTTTGAAGTATGGATACTGACAAGTCTGTCCGGCATAGAAACAAGAGTTCCGATGATATGGAGAACGGCAACTCCCTTGTGCTTTACAATGACGACTATCACACATTCAATTATGTGATAGATGCCCTTATCGAAGTTTGCAATATGGAACGGGTTCAGGCCATTCAGTGCACCTATCTGGTACACTACAAACAAAAATGTGAAGTAAAACGTGGTTCCAAAAAAGATTTGCTTCCAATGCGCAGAGCCTTGTCAGCCAAGGATTTAAAGGCTTCTATTCATTGATCGCGAAGCTCTCTTTTGGTAGAGTTTCACAATTAGTTTCCACAATATCCCCAAGAGTATTTTTGTATTTTTTATCAGCTCCCGAAGGATCTTTTTGAACAGGGGCATCTTCTCCTCTCTGGGCCAAAGCATTCCTGTTTTTCTTTTGTACTCCCGGTAATCATCTCCAAAATACTTGGTTAACAGGCGTTCTTCCCTACCGATCTGATAAATGACAAACGGGGTTACCAGTACCAGGGAAACCGGGCCGGCAATCCAGTTTTGGATCATAAATACCTGACAAACAGCCATTCCCAATAGAGCAAGGTACATCGGATGTCTCACATATTGGTAAGCTCCGGTTGTAACCAACTCCAAATCATCTTTCAACTCCTGTCCGGGAGCCCACCATTTTCCAAGGTCTGACAATGCTTTGACAAACAACCAGACGCAAAAAGCGAAACAGAGCGTTACAGGAAAACTCAGCCATTTCCAAAAGTGATAATCGGTTGGTCCGAAGTCGACAGAAAATATATAAACGAACGGGATGACCTGAACACCTGCTATTAGAAGAAAAAGAAAGGTGCGCTTTTTCCTCTGTTCTACAAGAATCTTGCGGTCCTTGTCAAAATTCTGAAGATAATACAACTCCAGAAGTGCCAGCAATGCCACTCCGCAAAGAAATATTGTTTCTAGAAATGCACGTTCCATTCAGAATTATTCAGATTCAGGAAAGCCAAAATAGTTCGACGAAGATACCAACATTTTTTTTTGAATAAGGATTTTGCAATGAAGTATGTTTTCAATATGACTCACTAAAAAACCTAAAATAAAGTTAAATATCCGGAATATGACGGGTTTCCACGCAACCTTTTGGCCCGATATCCATTCTTATTTTTTAGTTAACTATACCATTGGGCCATGAAAATTCGATTTAGCGTTCAAGTTCTCTTCCTAGTTCTGGTTTTGACCCTTTCCCTCTTGTTTAGCTCTTGTCAAAAGAGTGAAAGCAACTACGCTATTGGTGATTTTATCGTCACATTTGGTGTAGTTGAATCGATAAGCAAGGATGGGGTAAACAATTTTCAGGTACTGCTTGACAACGGCGATAAATTCGTAGCGCTGGACCAGTCGCTCCATCCGGATGAATTAATACCAAACCATCGCATTCTCATCAATTTCGCCCCTTACCAGGATATTGCCAATACAGATTCGTCAAAGACAATCTATGGCAAAATCAACTATGTTCAGAATATTCCCTACAAGAATATCCTGCCGCTTTCACCTGTTGTAAGCGACAGCATTGGTCACGATCCGATCATCGTTCGAGACTCATGGGTGACCGGTGACAGCATTTTGACTGTCGACTTTAAATATTATACGCAAGGTTCCCTGCATTATATCAACCTTACCGATATTTCCGAAGGCAACGGTAAAGACAGACCCTATGTTTTTGAACTGCGGCACAATGCCAGAGGCGACCAAAAGAGTTATGCTGCATCAGGCTACGTCAGTTTCAAACTGAACTCATACAAAATCTCCGGTCAACACAGCACGCTTTTCAAAATCCGGTATACAGATTATGATGGGAAAACGAATGAGTTGCCACACCTGATCAATTATTGACAATAATCATTGCCGTCCTTTCAAATGATGCTACTTTTGCAAAATAAGAAGCCAATGAGACGAACCTCTGAAAATAATTCACATTCGAGAGAATGACGATTGGGGATTCCATTTGGCCTATATAAAGCAAACTATTATCAAATGAAGACTTTCCTCACTCAGCTTGTTCTATTCTCCGCAATTTGGATTGGATTGGCCGGACTGCCCGCGAATGGTCAGCCTGTCAAAAAAAACTTTGTTCCTGAAACCCCAAAACTTGGTTCTGATCTGATGACCCCTGAGGTACTTTGGTCATTTGGACGGGTAGGTTCATCACAGGTTTCCCCGGATGGGAAAACGGTTTTGTACGATGTGACCTGGTTCAACATTCCTGAGAACAAATCCTACCGGGACCTTTACCTTGTTTCAGTGGATGGCGGACCCGGTAAAAGGATTACAGACACCCCCGAAAAAG
>JBBIUJ010000168.1:0-8807 GCA_037440345.1 Prolixibacter sp. | reverse complement strand
TGGAGAAATGTCAAAAGCTCAAACCAAAGTGGGAGTAGCTTCCACTTTAATTGCCACTGTCCCGGTATTTATCCTGCTGCCTTCTGTCCTATTTCTTAAGGAAAAGCTAAACTGGAAAGAGGTGATCGGAGCCTTCCTGGCTGTAGGTGGCATGTTCGTATTTTTCATTTGATTCTAATTCTGTTTTGTAACAGCCAAATGGAATGGAAGATCAGCGAAACTAATACCCATCCTCCAGGTGGCGGATTCGGTTGGTCCCGACATGTCGGGATGGGTATTTCATATAACGATAATATGCTTCTCTCCTTCCCTACTCGCCTTTGACTACTTTTGGCAGAATTTCCTCAATGACATTCCCGGTAGAACTTCCTGGAGGCACAATTCCCAATATGGCACAGATCGTTGGCACAACATCTGTTGCATCCGTCTTTTTCAACGTGGTTCCCTTTTTTACACCCGCGCCATACCAAACCAAAGGAACCTGGTCGTTGTCGGTATAATCGACTGATTTATAATTCTCTTTTGGAAGCCATCCTTCCTCGTATCGGATCAAAACATCACCAGAACGTTTGATGTGAAAATTATTTTGAAAAGAGGCAAGCGGTCCACCAAGAAAATTGTCAGACTCAATTTCAAAGGCGGCCTTTGCATAGGCAATCCCTTCAAACTGGTTTAAAAACCGGGCAGCTTCAGCCTGCATATCACGTAAGTTTATTTTTTTCTTGACTATCAGATCATGGTTCAAATACAATTGTTGATAGCTGAATTTTTCAACCCAGTTGCCCTCTCCATATTTTATATTTAAAAAAGATTTCAAGAGCGAGACAGAACTTTCCGGATTAAAAATTCCGGTATTCATTCTAAACCTTTCCTTAAGATAATCTGCATGATAAGAGACACTGGAAGTGGACGTTAGGAAGAAAAGCACATTCTCAACCCCATAACCATCTTCAATGTACTTCAATAACTCTGCAATCTCTTTATCCATTCGCAAATAAGTGTCCTCCATCTCTACCGATAAGGGACCAAAATTTCCACAATTTTTGTCCATGGATGAGAAGACTATGGTCAACAAATCAGGGACAAAATCATAGCCAATCTGCTCCTTTGGAATTAGTTGCAAGACAAAATCCTTCAAATAGGTATTTGCAAAAGGGGTACTCTTAAGTATCGAATAAGAACCTCCGCTCTCTTTCTTCAATTTTGTCAGGTCATATGGGAACGCATTATATTTATCCAGAAACCCCATTTCGTGCAGGGATGTACTCTCCACACTCTCGTTGTAACTTATCTGGTCATTCAAGGTTTTCCATGGTGTTTGGAGATATTTATCAGCAAGTTTAAATTTATTGAACTCAGTAGCCCAAATAGGATATTTGTCCATATAAAAACTACTGGATATCATATTTCCCGTTGTTTCATCAAGCCAATAAGCGCCGTCCGCCGAATGACCAGCAGATAAAATTGCCGCATAATCATTCATGGCTACACTAAAAACCCGCGCCCGACCTTTGGTTACAAGCTTCAATCTATCCCCAAGAGTTGGGGTCATCAATCTTGAAGCCGATCTTTGCCCAAGTTGTGAATCAGATCCGATGGTGGAATATGCAATGTCAAAAATGCAGTCTGTCTCTTTGTTTTTCAACCGATCAATCCAACTGTCACTGACTATACCATGGTGCGATGGCGTGGTTCCAGTAAAAAGCGTTGCCATTCCAACCGAAGGTCGCTGAACGAGGTTGTTAACATGATGATTGGCACACACAAAACCGCTGGAGTACAACCGTTTAAATCCATCATTCCCAAACTTGTCCCAGTACCGTTCCACATAATCGGGATGCATATTCTCCACGACCAAGCCTACTACCAACCTTGGAGTAGCAGCCGAAACAGTAGTGTGTCCTTGAGAAAACAGAAAAAACGGTAAATTGAGGAAGAGGTAAAGAAAGAATATGCGAAGAATCATACTGGTTATTTTAGTACAAATGTAACTACTTGAGTTGATCCGTCAAAAAACAATTATTTTAGCAATTCGTTTTGCCAAATTATAATCATATGAATATCGTCAAAGAAGTTTGTGTCGAGTCGTTCGATGAAGCAATCAGAGCTGTTGCTGCAGGCGCAACACGCATCGAACTTTGTGAAAATCTCGCAGTTGGGGGGACGACCCCTTCCTACGGCACCATTAGGAAATGTCTCGACAAATTATCTGTCCCGGTTATGGTGATGATTCGTCCCAGAGGTGGTAATTTTACCTACTCCAAAGATGAGTTTGAAATTATGCAGGAAGAGATCCTTTTGTGTAAAGAATTGGCTGTCACCGGTGTGGTCTTTGGACTACTGGATAACAAGGGGAATATCGATGAGATGAGGACCAGGTTGCTTGTTCAACTTGCCAGGCCAATGCAGGTGACTTTTCATAAAGCAATTGACGTTGCAGCCAATATTTTGGCAAGTGTTGCTCTCCTTAAGGATATTGGCGTTGAACGTATTCTTTCTTCAGGTGGAAAACCAACGGCGTTTGAGGGGAGGGAAACATTGAACAGGATGATAGAACTGGCTTCACCAAAACTTTCCATTATCGTAGCCGGAAAGGTCGTCCATGAAAATTTTGAAGAGATCAGGAAAATCATACCATCCGGTGAGTATCATGGACGCAGGTTGGTGAATTTCTGAATTTAATTTTAGTTAAACGCTACTCAATTAATTTAAAAAAACATCAAATGTACAGTAATTGCTTTTGGGGATTTCTCTTGTTCTTGTTTTCAGTTTCATTTTCGGGATTCAGCCAAAACATTAATTTCACCAAATCCAATATCCCATTTCACGCTGAATATATAACAATTTACCGGCTAAATACTGACTCGTTGGCTCAGGAAAAACATAACATTGTAATAGCTGAATGCAAAAAAGAGGCGTTTACTCAACACAAAATTTCTATCGCCTTTTCAGACTCTGCACTACTAAAAACCAGCTCCTTCGGCGAAACTTCTAAGGCTTTGGTAGCGATAAACGGAGGCTTTTTTGATGTTGAGAAGGGTGGTTCAGTCGCCTACCTGGAATCTGACGGCAAAATCATTGCCCGAACCAAAAATTCCAAGGAAAAATGGGCCAAAAGTGATTCACTTCTGAATGGAGCCATCGTAATAGATATGGGTGGAAATTTAAAAATAGAGCGTGCTAAACCTGCTAGTTTTTACGAGCAATCAAAACAAGAAAAGTCTGTTATGGTTGCAGGTCCCATCTTGCTGGTTGGAGGGAATGTCATTCAGTTAGGAAATTCTGATTTTGTAAAAATAAGGCATCCAAGGAGTTGCCTGTGTGAAACCAGCGATCACAGTATTTTTTTTATTGCTATTGATGGTCGTAGCAAGGATGCTATAGGAATGAATCTGGATGAATTACAGCAATTCTTAGTTAAACTGAACTGTAAAGATGCCATTAACCTCGATGGCGGTGGTTCAACTACCTTATGGGTTAATGATGGTGCTGTAAGTGGAATATTAAATCATCCGAGTGATAAAACCGGAGAGAGACCCGTTTCGAATATTATCTACATCAAATAATTGAAATTCAAGATTTTCGCACTTTTTTTGCTTGCTCTAGTCAGTTCAATCTCCTCGAGGAGTTTGGGCTTCAACCTTTCAGAAGGCGGCACAAGCAAATCCTGGATACCATTTAATTTGGATTCAAGGGGCGACATTTGTCAATCCGAATTTGAATCCGAAACCTTTATTTTAAAATCTGATTCATTAAAAAATCAATCGTTTTCAGCCGCTAAAATTCTCCCTCTCAAAACATCCTTGCTTAAATCGTCCTACACTGATACGGCCAAATTGGTCACTTTGGGTTTATACTCAAGAGAGAAAAGGATTGACCAACTCGTCATTAAAAATAATTTTACCAAGAATCTTCTGGGGTACTTTATCTCCTATCAACCTACTTCCGTGGTCCAACCCGTGGTGAAAAGTATCTCCTATTTTTCTCAATTCGAAGGTAAAAAAATTAGTTCCATACACTTTATACGATTACACCCATTTGGATCATCTCTGTCCGATACCACCATGGTAGCAACCAGATGGATGGAAAAAGCCGGGAATCGTCTTCACATGAATACAGTAAAGACTAAACTGCGCATGCAGTTGCTTTTCAAAGCTGGAGAGATGTTAAACCCCTTGTTACTGGCTGAAAACGAAAAGCTCATGCGTGATTTAAGTTACCTTGAAGATGTCACCTTTCTGGTACAAGCGGATGAACAAAACCTTGACGAAGTCAAAATTGTTGTCATTTCTAAAGATAAATTTGAGTATGCAGCAAGCATGAGCCTCAACTCAGATAACAGCGATGTGGAAATAGTCAATGAAAATATGTTTGGAATGGGTCACCGCTTAAATATTGGAATGGCTCAAAAGAATGCCTATTTCCCAGAAATGGGTATCTATTTTTCCTATCGGGTCAACAATATCCTTGGGAAGTTTATTAATTCAACGATAGGATATTCTGACACTTACAAAAGAAAAGGATTGGATTTCTCTCTGGAAAAAGAATTTCTTACATCTCAGGAGGAGAATGCAGGAGGATTCTCATTCGAAAAAGTATCAAAATACAACCATATTTCACCTGATCATCCTATCGAACTGGACACCACCCTAGGCTATCTGTCCAACGATATGTGGTTCATCCATGCCTTTACAAATCCAGTAAATCCTCAGAACAAGACCCTTCTTTCCTTCAGGTATCATCATCAGGATTTCAACCTCAACAAGGAAGAAACCCTTGTAAAAAGCCAATTCCTTAGAAATCACGACTTTTTTTTGGGCGGGATCAGTTTTACGAAGAGAAATCTCTATAAAAACAACCAGATTTATGGATATGGTGTAACGGAGGATATTCCATACGGTCATTACTATGAGTTAAATGCAGCGTTGGATAGGTCACAATTCGGAACCTGGCCCTATCTAGGCTTATCATTGAGCAACGCATTTATTGACAAAGGAGGAAGATATTACAATGGAAGATTTGCATTTGATGGTTTCCTTGATAATGGGATCGTAAAGCAAGGCTCCATTTTGCTAAGTGGAAATTTCTTCTCCAATAAATTTTTTGCCTTTGGCGATCCATTCCGCGAATTCGTCAAAGTGGAATTTCTTGGAGGTATCAATCGGTTCAATGAAGAATACCTTACCATCAATGGGAAATTTGGAATCCGGGATTTTTACTCAGGAAATTTAAAAGGGACGAAGAGATTAAAATTCAACTTCGAGACAGTGAGATATCTGAAATGGAATTTCTATAATTTCCGGTTCACCAATTATCTGTTTACTGATTTCGCATTTCTATCCAACTCAATGAAATCCATTTTTAAGCAGGATTTTTATGCAGGTATAGGCGCTGGGTTACGCATATTCAACGAATCCCTGGTTTTCAAAATTGTTGACATAAGGTTTACGTGGTTCCCACTATCCCCCCCAGAGGGAATAAGTCCATTTGGAACAAACCTTCAGGGTCTCACCAAATCTCGTTTTGAAGATTTTTTGGGAAGAAAACCTGAAGGTGTTCGGTACCAATAAGGGAAACCACTATCCTTTGTCAATCGGCTTAAACAGCGATAGCCCTGCTGATTGCAAAGCCCTATCGCCCTTTTTATATTTGCCTATTGAACCACATTTTTTACACTAACAGTTACTGCATCATCTTGCAAGGAACGAATAAAGTAACTTACTAATGTTCTATACCTTTTACCTATTTTTATATTATTCTAATTGTTTTAATAATTTACTGGATTGTTCCCCATAGAACCCGTTCCTGGATGCTATCAACCTGAATTGATCCAACGCCTTCTGACGTTCATCAATCCTTAGGTAACAAAGTCCGATGTACCATTCAGATTGTTCAACCAACAGATTATCACCGTGTTTGACAACTTCAGAAAATGAACCTATTGCGTGGTTATACTCTCCAAGTTCCTGATAGGCAACACCCGAATAGAAATTAATACTGTAGCCATCCCTTTCTTTCGCCGGCACCATTGACATGGATTCCAAAGCCTCCTGATATTTGCCCTGATTGATTTCTTTCAGCGCAACATTGAGGCTATTATAAGAACCTGAGGCTGACCTAGAGACACTTTCCCCACTCTTATATGGCTGATAATAATTTGCATACAGTTGTTGACTGGAGTAACTCCTGCTCCTCATCAAAGAGGTAAAGACAACCATGAGAACAATCACAGAGGCTGCTGCATACCAGAACAGATTCTTCGTTTTGGGCGTAGCTATCCCGCGTTTCTCATTTGCCTGATCATGCTGCTCCCGCGAAATATTTCGCAAATTTTCCCTCATAGCCATGATATCCGTTTCAGAGATAGCCTTATCGACCTCCCTATGGAAGTTAATATCATCGGCTAGTCCGGAATTGTAAATCAGTTCATCTTCAAAGAGTGCCAAGGTATCCTCATCCAACTCTTCATTCAGATAACTATCAATCTCTTCCACCGTCCGGGAATGAGAATATTCATGCTGAATCATGGTCTTAAGGGTTGATCTGAGTTGCATGATATCCTCTTCCTCAATGGCGCTGTTGATCTCCATATGGAGCTCTATTTCGTTGGAAAGCGCGCTGTTCAACATCGCTTCTCCCCTCATTAAACTTTCAATTTCTTGATCGAGCTCACCATCAATCAAATCTTCGATCTCTTCAAATGTGCGCTCGTGTATGGATACACCCTTTGCAATCGATTGAAGATTAGACCTCAAGTCGATAATTTCTTTTTCAGTCACTGCTTCCCTGATCTCTTCGAAAAGTATTTCATCCTCTGCTGACATCAATTGGTGCTCTATTTCCATCATCGCTGTCTCATCGGTGAAAAGGTCATGGATAACCTCTTTGGAAGAGACGGTGTGATTTTTTATATGAAGTTTCTGAAGATAATTCCCAATCTCGTCACTCACTCCGTCCGCATTCATGTTGACGGCATTGAATAACTCCTCCGATAGACCAAAATATGCATCCGCATCATTCGGACGGTCGTTTGCGGAAGGGATTCCTGTTTCTTTGTTCATGGTTTTCAATTGACTTCTTAATAACTTTATTTCCATTCTTATCCTGATTATATCCACCATTCCTATGATAAATACGCTCAGCCATTTTTTAGATCATTCCGGGATAAGGATGAAAATTTTTAATCCAACCATTTCCCCATTTTAATCCAAGGTGCTGGAAATCACCTTTTTAAATTTTCTTGCCGATTAAATCCGGCATGTAACAAACTACACTTACAATATAAAATTGTAACCGTATCGTTCAGAACTTACAAACACAAACAAATACAATAATGTCGGTTTGTAAAAATCTGGAAAATAGAAGGAGAGTAATTAGTCTGTGATAATAATCGGAGTAGGAATTCCGTATCCACCTTTAACTGTTGCCAATTCTTCGTTTGAAAGCACTTCTACTGTTAGATAATTAAAATTTTTCATGGTAAAATGTTTTAATAAGTTAATGATTCTTTATTGTTCCTTGCAATTCTTAATACCAGGAACCTATAAAAGGTTACCCCATAATTTGAAAAAAAATGCAAAAAAATTTGAAATAATTTTTATTCTCCTGAAATAGTGATGGTTATAATCGTGATTATTTGTAGTTGGCAATCACTTTTTTGATTTATTTTACATGAGCTGTAATAAAATAACCTCTTATGAAGTTTTGTAAAGCCACAGGAAACACTCTATTCGGTACCCTTCTTTTCTTATTCTGTTTAATTATTCCGTGGATTGGGTATTCACAGCAAGGTTCTGCGGTTGGTGAAAAGGAAACTCTTGCACAGGCTGTGCAAGAGTATCAAAATCGTTCTTATGACTCCGCTTTGAGTCTTTTTAATAAACTTTTGAAAATCAGGACTGAAAATTATGGTCCTCGTTCAGTACCAGTAGCAAATGTATTCACCAACATAGGGGCAATCAAAAGTAACTTGGGGCTTTACGATGATGCAATTTCTAATTATAACATCGCATCATCCATGTATGAATCCTTTGAGGACAAGGAATTAATTCGATTGGCAAAAGTCTACCAAAATATGGCAATTTGTTACAATGCAAAAAGTGACATCGAGCAGGCTCGTACTTATTATGAAAATGCAGATAGAATCTTCCAAAAACTTAAAATGGCGGATCAGGTTGAGTACGAAATATTATTAATGAATTTAACCTTGTTTTATCTGGACAACAAGAATGTTAGCGAAGCAGAAAAACTCAATAATAGATCTATTGAGATAAACAAAACCAGCGTACTGAATTTTAAAAAATGGAACTCAAGCGGATTGATCTGCTTTGCAAAAAAAGAATACGACAAAAGTCTCTCCTATTTCGATAAAGCTATTAAAACATGGGAGAAGGATCGTGTGCCAGATATTAGTGAGAAGGGGCTGATCTATATGAATCTTGGCATGGTTTACCTTGAGATGGAAGATTTTGACCGTTCGCTCGCCAATTACCTGACGGCAAAAAAACTTCTTGAAAAAAGTATGGGGGGGCAAGGTATCTCCTACTCCTCCTGTCTGAAAGATATAGGATTAAATTATCTCAGGAAAAAGGAGAGTGAAAGTAATCTAGAGAAATTTCTTATTCAGCGCAAAAAGAACCTGGAAACATCGCTTGACTATTTTCAAAAAGCGATTATCGCCATTACTCCAGGATTCACTTCAAGTGCAACTGAGATAAACCCTCCTGCCGAGGATGCTATTGATAAGACCCGATTTCTGGATGTGATAAAGAATAAGGCTGAAGCGTTTTTTTTAGTCTCTCAGTTAG
>JBBIUJ010000167.1:0-8822 GCA_037440345.1 Prolixibacter sp. | reverse complement strand
TTGCGACGCCAGCCGCAAATACATGATCGAAAACTACGATTTTGTGGATGGGAACAGGGTGGGAATGATCGGCTGGAGCCATGGAGGAATGATTGCCCTGATGAGCATCTTCGCCAACCCCGGAGCTTACAAATGTGCTTTCGCAGGAGTTCCGGTCTCGGATTTGGTGGCACGAATGGGTTATGCGACAGATGAATACCGAAAAGAGTACTCAGCAAGCTATCATCTGGGCAAAACAGCCCGCGAGGATATCAATGAGTACCGCAAACGTTCACCTGCCTGGAACGCCGAGAAACTGCAAACACCACTGCTCATCCACTCCAACACGATCGATGACGATGTGAACGTTCTGGAGGTCGAACACCTGATCCAGGCACTGAAAGCCGAAGGCAAGAAATTCGAATACGAAATTTTTAAGGAGATCCCGGGCGGACACTCCTTCGACAGGATTGACACCAAAACGGCCAAAGAGATCCGGGTTAAGATCTACCGCTTCCTGGCGCAGTATCTTTCTCCCCAAAAACCGATCAAAAACCTGCAGGAGATCAATAAGGCAGCCTATTTACCTGCAAAATAGCGGCTTCAATAGCTTCATGCCCCTATGAAGAATCGGTCGTACCGATGGCACTGGGAAATGATGTCAGCCTCATGGTGATAGGAAGGAGGACTGGGATGACGGGAATGACGGAGAGACTAGGATGACGGTAACGGGGAAAGCATTTTTTTAATCTGTGAAATTTGTGTAATCTGTGGTAGGGTGGCGCTGGATTATGATTCCTTCTTTTTAAAATACTCCACTTTGCCTGTTAGAGCAATGCTTTTGACTTTTTCAATCAGCGTTGCCCTTTGTTCTTCGGTCATTTTGGAGAATGAACGTGCCAATCCGATTTTTTCGCGCATAAAAGCGGCATTTTCATTTCCGGAGATTAATACCGTAACCGGTAGTGACCAGACAAAATGCATCGCCTCTTTGATGCTCAGGTAGTTTGGAATTACCGGATCATCAGAGCTCCAGCCGGCTTGTTCCTTCTTCGCGAAGAACCTTCCGTCGGCCAGTGATTTAATGGCAAGAATTCCCATGTTCCGCTCCAATGCCTTAGGTATGACGTTTTGTGTAAAACTGAAATAGGACTGGTCGAGCACATTGACGGGCATCAATACGGTATCGAAAATGTTGCTCTCCTTCGTTCTTTCCAGCATCCGTGCATGGGCAAACGGATTTTGGTGACCAGTAAAACCCATGAACCTTATTTTTCCCTCCTCTTTGGCCTTCAACAATACATCCAGCACACCCAGCTGAATTCGGCTGTCAACATCCTCCGGAGTTGAAATGGCATGAACCTGGAACAGATCGAGGTGATCGGTTTTTAGTCTGCGTAAAGTTCCTTCCAGGTGTTCCCTGACGGTTTTGGCATCCCTTCCAGTCGATTTACTCATCAGGAATATCAGGTCGCGGTAATTTGGGGTTAGATATTTCCCGTAACGCGTTTCGCTGGTTCCATTGCCGTAACTTTCAGCGGTATCGAAAAATCTGACTCCTCCTTCCAGCGCCGCCTCAACGACCTCCTGGGCATCGCGTTCGGTAGTCCAGCCTACATGATAACCTCCCGTTCCTAGCATGGTCACCCATTCGTTGGTCCGGCCCAGTTTTCGTTTTGGAAGTATTTCACCCAGACGGTCGCTTTCATTTTTTTCTGCCAACACAGTTCCTGCAAAGGAGGTTCCTGCTAAGGTAAGACCCGCAGTTACTCCTGCCATCGATTTTATAAATATTCTCCTGTTTGCCATAACTTTACAAATTTTAGTTCGTGAATGATTGGGGGTTTATGAGGTTTGAAATGTTTGAAATGTTTTTTATTTGTGGTAAGGGGTATTTTGCTACTACTCCCATTCTGTTAATTCTTTAATTCTGAAAATTCTGCTTCAGACAACTTCCAGTGGCAGGGTAAAAACAAACCGGCTTCCTTTTCCCACTTCGCTTTCTACGTGAATTTCGCCGTTGTGTTTCTCAATAAACTCTTTGCATAGGATCAAACCAAGTCCGGTACCCTTCTCACCGTTTGTTCCCAAAGAGGAGTGGTTGCTGTCGATCCTAAATATATTGCGGATATTTTCCTCAGAAATCCCTACCCCATTGTCCTGGACTGCTATTTCGCAAAAGTTATCCTGCTTTTGCAGATGAATGACAATATGCCCGCGCGCATGGGTAAATTTTATTGCATTGGCAATCAGGTTCCTGATTACTGTGGAAAACATGTTCACATCTGCGTTCACCCTAATCTCCTCGTTATCCGTAACTTTGATTTTAATGTTCTTTTTGGCAGCTGCCCCTTCCAGAAACTCAATTGATTCAATAATTTTTTCGCGAACATCCATTGGCTCAGGATTGAATCTGATTGATCTGGTCTGGATTTTGGCCCATGTCAACAGGTTTTCGAGTAGCTCGTGTGCCAGTCGGGATGAGTTGTAAATATTTGTCAGATGAAATTCTATCTTCTCAGCAGCCAAATTCCTAAAGCCCGAAATCAAAAGTTCAGAGAAGCCGATAATGATGTTGAACTGGTTGCCGAGGTCATGACCAATGATTGAGAAGAATTTATCCTTGGTTCCGTTCAGTTCTTTTAGCTCACGGTTTTTGGAGATAATCAACTGCGATTGCTCCTCAATTTGCAGCGTTCTTTCCAACACTTTCTTCTCCAGGATATTTTTGGCCTGTTTTAGGTTTTTCTCCCGTATTTTGACATAAATGACAATCGTTAGAATAATCACCACCAGATAAACCAGATAGGCATAAATGCTTTTCCACCAGGGTGGAAGAATGGTGATGCTGAGGCTGATCTCCTTGTCGTTCCAAACCCCGTCGTTGTTTGAGCCCTTCACCTTAAAAACATATTCGCCTGCCTGGAGGGCCGAAAACGGAACAAATTTCCTGTTTCCGATATCCACCCACTCATCAGAGATTCCTTCCATCTTGTAACAATAATTGTTCCTCAACGGATTGGTGTATTCGAGAGCGGCAAACTCGATGGTGAAAGAGCTGACATCATGCTTCAGGATCAGTTCCCTGGACTCCTCCAGATTGACGTACTCCCTGGTATTGCCCCTGTTCTTGTAAAAAGCGGTAAAAACCAGATTGGGAATGTAAGTGTTTTTGGCTATGGAGTCAGGATAAAAAGAGTTGAAGCCATTCATGCCGCCAAGCAGCATCTCTCCGTCTTTACTTGCGAAAGCAGCCCTCAGATTGAATTCCAGACTCTGCAAACCATCTTCCAAAGTGAAGGTCTGAAAACGATTCTGTTTTGTGTTGAATTTGCTTAGCCCCTTACCAGTGGCAATCCACAGATCGTTGTTCCGGTCCTTTACAATTTCGAAAATCCGATTGTTCGGAAGACCCTCTTTCTGAGAATAGTAGGTAAATGAGGAATCCTTCTTGTCAAATACATTTACGTAGGTGTCGGTACCGACCCATATCCTCTTTCTGCTATCTTCGCACAGCGAGACGATAAAATCATCGCTCAATCCTTTGTCTCCCTTTTTGTAATGGCTGATTTTCTGCGTACCCGGTTGGTACAAATCCAGTCCACCAACGGTACCAATCCAAATCAGACCATCTGAATCTTCCAACAGATAGTAGACCAGGTTTTCGCTTAACCGGTGATTCTCGTCCAACTCCTTTCGGAAAACCTCCACCGTCGATTTTTTCAGGTTGATTTTTAAAAGCCCGTTCTGTGTCGCAATCCAGTAATTGGATGCCCTGTCCTGGATGATCATATAAATCCTGATCTGATCGAGGGCAGGCATTTCTGGCTTATTGAAATACCTGTTCCAGAGTACAAATTGTTTGCCCGGCTTATCGTAGATGAGCAGCCCATTGCGCGTTCCCAGCCAAATATGGTGATCGGAATCCTCAAAAATCACATGGATAAAGTCGTTGGGAATTTTATGCCTCCCGCTCATCCTGGTCGAAAAATGTTCTACCTGTCTGGTTGTCCTGTTTACCAGGTTTAATCCCTGGCCCCAGTTGCCTACCCATAAAATTCCCTCCTCGTCCTTGTAAAGGGAGGCAATGACATTTCCCAGAAGATCCAATGAGTTTGGGGAGTTGCTCCTTCGGTAGATCTGAAACTTTTTTTTCTTTAAGTCCGTCTTGCTGACTCCCTGTAAAGTGCCGATCCAGAGATTCTCCGACCTGTCGATCCAAAGGGTTTGTACGATGTTGTGACCTATTTCACTGTTTTCGGAGGTGTAATTTTGAACCGTTACCGGGAGTTGCCCGATGGTAGAAAGAACATAGAGTCCTTTGCCCTCGGTACCTATGATCATGTTCCCGTTTTTATCCTCCAGGATCGCACGGATACAGGTGTTTTCGAAGGAGAATTTGTTGTTGGTATCTACCCAAAACTGAGCCTCCATAAAACGACCTGAAGCGACATCGAATTTGAACAGTCCCGTGGTGGTTCCCACCCAAGGTATTCCCATTTTATCCCGGTAAAGCGCCGAAACCATTACATTCCCTACCACACGCCCCTCTTTGCTGACAAATGTAAAATAGCTGAACTCCTTTGTCTGTGGCAAAAAACAGGTCAGACCTTTGGAAGAGCCAATCCATAACCGTCCATCTGTCTCCTCCATAACAGGCATCCTGACATCCTTTACCCCGCCGTCATAGTCGAGTTTACTTTGAAAATGGGAGAAATTTCTCCATAACGGATCGTACACAGAAATAATCGGCGGCGTATTGATGAGTATATTCCCATTTTTCAAACATAGAAGATCGTAACAATAGCGGGTCAGATCAAAAGGGTAACCGGTTTGATAGGCAATTCGTTCGAATTTGTTTTGGGTAACCAGGTACCGGTTCAGTCCGCCCTTGGTCCCGATCCACAAATTTCGCTCATGGTCTTCCGTGATCGCATAAATCCAGTTGTTCGAAATCGAACCGGAGTCGGCAGGATTGTAACTGAACACATCAAAAGTCTCCCCATTGAAGCGGCAGAGCCCATTCTGGGTACCAATCCAGATATAGTCCCTCGAATCCTGAAAAATGCAGTTGACAACACTTTGGGAAAGTCCGTTGTTGATTGAATAATTGGTGAAATCATATTGCTGTGAATAACTATTGCACCAAAGTGTAATACTGAAAAAAAATATGCCAAGGACTCTTTTCATTCCTGTAAATACTTTATTCAGTGGTAGAAAGACCTCATTCATTCACGTAGTCTCCTCAATTAATGTAAAGTTAATAAAGAAAGGCGAAACGAAGAAACATGAGGCAATGAAACGGGAATACTGGAAGAAGGAGGAGGCGACTAGGATGACTGGGACGACTTTGACGATGGAGAGGATGGAAAGATTGGCCTGAGCGCGAGCTCCCAGAACGAAGTCGAAGGATCAATGGACAAACACGGCAGCATTGTATCTGAGAAGTGCTTTTCTTCATTTGTGTAATTCGTGTCATCTTTGATAGGGAGGGGTTTAAGGGGTTTGAAGGATTATTTATGTTTCAACCGTTTCTTAAGTTTTCAATTTGTGTAATTTGTGTCATCTGTGGCGAGGGAGGAGTATTAGGGGTTTGAAGGGTTATTTTTGTTTCAACCGTTTCTTAAGTTTTCAATTTGTGTAATTTGCGTAATCTGTGGTGAGGGAGGGGTTTAAAATGTTTCGCAATTCTGTAAATTCTAAAATTCCATAAATTCTGCTTCAGACAATTTGTGCAATTTGTGTAATTTGTGCAATTCGTGGTTGTGTGGGGTTTCTTTTCTTTTAACAGTTACCAACTCTGGCCCAACGACCTGTTCCAAAGGGTGAACGGCCATTTTTTCCGTTTTCCCTCTTTTGACAGGTTCCAATTGGTTGAAGACTGGTTATTGCCTGCACTACATATTTAAATATCTAATTTTGGTCTGTCAATAGGTTCCGGAAAGTTAGCGTGGAACATCCAACTGTTCCGGAATCAAATCGAAATACATAGGTATGACATTTAATACATTCAGTCGGCTATTTCAAATTCGTCTGGTCAATCACCTGATTTACTGGATTTTGTTTGTCCTTATCAGCTCCTATGTCTTTAGTTATCAGCAAAATTTCCCTTACCAGTTCTATCTGCTCAATCTCCTGGTTCACCTTCCTGTATTGATGCTCTTTACCTACTTCGTTGTTTACCTACTAGTCCCCAACTTCCTGTTAAGAGGGCGGCTTATCGGCTTTTTTGGTTTACTGGCCCTCTCCACCGCAATGGCTTCCGGATTAAAACTGTATATCAGCAAGACTGTATATTACGCACTTTTTATTCCAAAAGCGCTGCACCCGAAAGAGTGGTATAGTTTAGATGGATTTCTTGTAAATCTGCTTTGGATCATTGGACCCGCCATTCTCTTTGCCATGTTCAAATACTACAAGAACTGGACCAGGAGCCAGGATATTACCAATGAAGCCGAACGCAAACGGCTGGCTACCGAATTGCAGGTCTTGAAGGGGCAGTTGAATCCCCATTTTCTTTTTAACACGCTGAACAACCTCTACTCCCTGGCATTGAGCAAAAGCAGCAAAACCGCGGTTGTTATCGCCAAAATGTCAGACATGTTTCATTACATCCTATATGAATGCAATGCCATTGAGGTGCCAGTATGGAAGGAGATCAAGCTCATTGAAAATTACATAGAGCTGGAACAAATCAGATATTCAGACCGTCTATCCATCAAATTTGAAAAGGATGTGGATAACCTGAACCACCTGATACCACCAATGCTTTTGTACTCTTTCGTGGAGAATTGCTTCAAGCATGGAAGTAGCACCGATCCGGATATGCCCTGGATAAAAATTAACATTCGTGTCAAAAACAACAGACTGACCTTTGAAGCACACAACAGTATTCCTCCGGGTTACAAAGGGATAAATCCTGAAGGCGTAGGCATATTGAACAGTAAAAGACGTCTCGAACTGATTTATCCGAAAAATCACAGCTTAACCATTCGGGAAGAGAACGATGAATTTTACGTGAAACTTGACATAACAAAATCTGAAAGGCCATAGTCATGATTCGGTTATATCTATACGAAAGAAATAAATCGGTCATCAGACCGGCCGGTTGACAATCTAACCTAAAAGAACAAAACAGTTGGCAATGAGGTATCTACTCTTAATTATTTTACTTTTATCAATAAGTTGCTTGAATGAAAAGCAACAATCCGAAACCATCCTTCGTCATTATATTGATAAAAACGTAGACTTGATACGGAATTTTACAATGGAGAGTACGGTTGCTTTGTGGAATGCCAATCTTTCCGGCAATGAGCGCGATTACATGAAGCTCATTAACCTTGAATTGGATTTTAACAATACCAACCAGAGTAAAGCAGGTCATTTCTCTCCTGATAAGTTTACCCCTTTCACTGAAAATGTCTTTACCAACGAAAAAGATTTCGAGCTGCTGAAAAAATTAAAGAACTCTGAATTGATTACCGACACCATGCTGAAACGTCAGCTGACCGTATTGTACCAATCCTTTATGGGCCCTCAGGTGGAAGCCAATCGCTACAAAAAATTAAGGTTCGCCGAGACCAAATTGTGGCAATCATTTTCGTCAATCTCAGTGGAACTGAAAGGGAAAAAATATTTCGGAGGACAGCTTGACTCGATCCGTAAAAACTCAACAGACACTGCCGTTTTGAGAAAAGTTTATACTGCCTACCGAGAAAAAGGGAGTCAAATAGCCGGAGATATCATTCAAATGGTGAAGATGAGAAACGAATTTGCCAGAGACTTCGGCTACACCGATTATTATCAGCTTGCGGTTGAAACAAAAGATCAGACCCCGCAAAAGACAAAAAACCTTCTGGATGAAATCGAATTGAAAACCCACGATCAGTTTTTTGAAGCCAAATCGCTTGTCGATAAAGTATTGGCCAAAAGATACCACATCAGGATTCAGGACCTTCGCAGCTACCATTACAACGACGAACGCTCAAGCTACCTGCCGCGAAAATTTTCCGAAAAGATGGATTCGCTCTACCGCAAAAGCGATCCAATAGGATTGGCCTCTCAGTTCTTCATTGGAATTGGCCTGCCTGTCCAGGATATCATTGATAAAAGTGACCTAAAGTACAGGAGCGGCAAATCGGCCGGAACTAGCATTTTCAATGTCGATTTCAAAAACGACCTGCGCATGATGGCCACCATTAAGGAAAATTCTGATGGCATGAGGAAGATCATGCATCTTTGCGGTCATGCGTCGCATTTTAAAAATATTTCAGATACTATTCCTTATCTGTTGAAGGATCCAAATTCTGTTGTGGCAGAGGGAGTTGCCAGTCTGTTTGAAAACATGACCTTGAACAACCTCTGGTTAAAGGGTGAATTTGACATGGATTCGATCAGTAACCGGGAATACAAGATGCTTTGCATGCATTTTATGCAGGTCGACCGGCTTTACCGATTCAGAAGACTTTTGGTTAAATCGGTCTTCGAACGTGAAATATACAGGAACCCCGATCAAAACCTGGGGGCCTTGTGGTACAATCTTAACGAAAAATACCTTGGAATCCACCCTCCCAAAGACCAGAACACTACTGATTGGGCAACCACCAGTTATTTTACCAGTTTTTCGTGCAGTGTACATAATTTTGTGCTTGCCGATTTGTTTGCAGGTCAATTGCAGCATTACATCGAAAAAAATATTCTGAATGCCATGAATCCTGCCTATCAGAACAATAAATCGGTCGGACAATTCCTTGTCTCCCGGTTATACAAATACGGTGATCTTCTTCCCTGGGAACAACTCATTGAGAAATCAACCGGCGAACCTTTAAACCCCTCCTATTATG
>JBBIUJ010000166.1:0-8885 GCA_037440345.1 Prolixibacter sp. | reverse complement strand
CTATGTAAAAGAGAACAAGAAGGTGATTAAAATTCACCTATCTGAAATAAAGTACATTGAGGGGTTGAGTGAATATGTTCAGATCTATACCGACAAAAGAAAGATCATTACCAAAACCAGCATGGCCCAGATGGAGGAAAAACTTCCTGCAAACAATTTCCTGCGCATCCACAAATCGTACATCGTGCCTGTTGGTAAAATTGAAGCCTTTACTGCCAATACCATCGAAATCCAGGGGAAAGAGCTGCCCATCGGCCGAAACTTCAAAAATGCTGTCCTCAATTCATTGAACTACTCAGGTCCGGTAGCGGGAGTATAAGCCCATAGTTTAGATCCTTTTTCTTGTTCGGGAAATCTTCAACTGACTGAGAAGCTGTTTAAATTTCTTACACAGAGAATTTATTACTCCATAACTAAACGAAAAATGGCTTTGAAATTCTCACTTTAGTTAGAATACGCTTGAGGAAACCCCGGAGTTACACAGAGAGAAAAATCGCAAGCGATTTTCCAACTCTGTGTAACTCCGGGGTTTCTCCCATGAAAACATCTAATATCAGAAATTTCTGTAATCCCTATATTTTAGATTAATAGACAATTATTCTCTGTGTAATATTTTTTAAACAGTCTGAAATTGAAAAGTGGCAATCCTTTCGGATCACCACTTTTACTAACTAACTAACTACAGTCCAATTTATATTTAACCTATAAATTTGGATTTATTGTTAACCTCTACCTGGTTCCGCCAGCCCACCAAACCTTTTCAGTATAAACATAGTTCCCGTCCCCATAGGCCGTTGCAACGTTCTGATTGGTCGTAACATCGCTATCTCCATAGGTCAATCTTTGAGGGAACGCGCGTGTATTGACCAGTTGAACCACATTGTTGCCCATGGCGACCAACCGGCGATAGTCGCTGTATGCTTCGACTGCCTCTTGTTCAAAGGAGGCAACGTATTTTTGGATCATGACCTCTTTGAGAGGGTCAGCATCAAACAATGCTTTTACATTTGCCGAATAATAACTTCCTGCCGCAGCAGCTGTTAATCCTACTTTAACAAATGCCGCTTCTATACCTGCTTTCAGGGCAATTTCCGCATTATCTTTCTGGTTCATCCGCACATAAGCTTCCGCCTTCAGGAAATTGAGTTCATGAAGGCTCATCAGATAAGTGGGAGAAGTATTGGTACTCAGTGTAGAAATACCATAAAACTGTTGAACCTGTTGCGGAGTGCCGTTGGGGGCAATATTCAGCACGGTGGTGCCGGGATATGGCCGGAAGAGACTCGCGGCACGCGGATCATTTCTGGCCGTCAACTTGCCGTACAAACTAGCGCTGACACCAAAATAGTTTCTATCCTGTAAAAATCGGGCAAACGGGCTAATGGCTGAGGATCCGTTGTAGACAAATTTGAACTCATCTGCTGCATTGGCAAAAGAGGCATTTGCGTATTCAATAACCTTGCTGTATTGAGGCGTTTTCAAGGACAACCTCATCGTGTATCTTGCCTTCAATCCCTGAGCTGCCTTGATCCAGCGGGCAGAATTACCTCCGTAGATCAGATCTTGTGTTCCGAGGGAGGCAAAGGTCGATGTTTTGCCGAGATTCAGGATTGCATCATCCAGCAATCGAAAGACTTCAGTATAAATGGCTTGTTGTTTGTCTAACTTGGGCTGATAAATAACACCAGGCTGCAAGGCTTCGGTATAGGGGACATCTCCCATCAAATCGGTGAGCATGGCCAGGTTGTAAGCCTTTAAAACCTCGGCAACACCAAGTGTCTGGAAGTTTCCGGCTTCGCTGCCTCCTGTTGAACATTTGTCGATGATCAGCTTCAGATGGTATAAATTGTAATACTGGCTTCTCCACGAATTATTGTAGGTCGTGGCATTTGTTGGTTCGGCAAGCCTGATTTCTGCATTGTACATCTGGCCCCAGATTCCGGTGTTCAATTCCATGTAGACAGAAGTGTAAAATGCGTAATCGGAGCTGGTAACATTAAAGGCGCTTGAAGTCATCACATCCGTAACAATCAACCTGCTTGCCATATCTGACGGATTGTTCGGGTTTTCATTGATTTTATCCATAATATCCTCAGAGCAGGCGGACACTGTGAATAAAAAGAGTATCAGTGAATATAAATTTAGCTTTCTCATATCATTATTCTTTTAAGGATTAAAATTCCAGGTTAAGTCCTAAGCCAAAGTTGCTGGTTGCAGGAACTGTAAACCTTTCAAAAGCTCCGGACATGTTGTTGTTCCCTTGTGTCGCTTCCGGATCGAAATTTGGCAGTTCGGTCCAGAGCAGGATGTTGCGTGCAAAACCTGTTAACCGTAGCTGTACCCCTTTGTATTTGGGCAATTGATATGACAAGGTCAATTCTCTCATTTTGACGAACGAATTGTTGTAGATATATGCTTCGTTGATGTTTCCCAAAGTATTGGAATATAGGTAATAATAAGCTTTTAGATCTCCGGGGCCGCCACGTTGAATATCATTCGGCTGGCCGTTGGCCTTGAATCCGGGATAAATAAACGGGGTAGTACGGTCCTCTGTACTCTTGGCCAAACCATAGGTATATTCCAGCAAAGCATTGGTCCCATGGTACATTTGACCACCCGATTTCCAGTCAAAAGTTGCTGCAAGGCTGACCTTTTTCCATCGCAATGTCGTTGAACCGCCCAGCTCAAAATCCGCTGCAGCATTTCCAATTACATCAGGAGCTCCGGCCATCGGCATACCGCGGTAGATGCTGGTTGGATTTTCATCCACCAAAATTCTCCCCTGGGCATCTTTTGCAAAACTGCTGCCATAGATAACCGGAAATTTATAACCGATACCTGCGCGGACCTGTGGTGTAGTGAATCCCCCAAGTGTGATATTTTGAACCCCGGGAGCAAGTTCAGAAACATAGTTATCCATTTTGGTGAAATTCAAGTTGATGATCCAATCCCAATCCTTTTTGCGGACCGGGACCACAAAAACAGCAGCTTCATGCGTATTCGTATAGATGGATCCTCCGTTCATGGTGAGACTGTTAACTCCTGTAGAGCCGGCCAATGGAACATTAAATATTTGATTTTTAACATCTTGGCGCGAATAGGTGTATTCGAGTCCCAGGCGATTGTCAAAGAACTTCAGATCGGCGCCAACTTCAAATGATACCGTGTTTTGAGGTTTCAGGCCCGGATCGCATTGAATGTTATTGGGGATATATGAATTAATGCCTCCCAGGGGATACGATACCGGTGCACCGATCCAAAAACCACCTCCATAATTTGGTGTGGTATAGTAATTTTGCGTGTAGGTACCTGCTTGTCCCACCTCGGCATAGGATGCACGTAACTTCGCAAATGACAGAACTGGATTATCCTTCAACATTTCCATTTCTGTCAAGATAAAGCCCAATGAAACAGAAGGGTAGAAGAAAGTACGGTTGTTGCGCGGCATTTGTGATACCACATCCTGCCGGCCTGTCGCATTCAGGTACAACCTGTTTTTGTAGGCCAGGGAGAGATTACCGAAGAAACCGACACTACGGCTTTCGGCTTTTCTTTCAGAAACTGCCGATCTGGTGATTGCATTGTCAATGTGGGGCCATCCTCCGAAATTGAAATCGTTGCCAACTTCACGGTAGTTTTTGTCGAACTGGTTGTTAATCTCATTGCCAAGCATCAGGTTCAAATGAATATCAGATGTGACTTCCATGTCATAATTGGCGGTTAGCAAGGAGTTGTAAACTGAGGTGGTTACTCCGTAATTGGCAATTGACCCCAGCGTGTTTTTGCTCCCCATTTCGTTGATATCCTGGTAATGTGTTGTGTATGAGTCTACACCAAATTGATACCGGAAACTCAGCTTTTTATCATCTATCGGACTGATTTTTGGAGAGAATACAACATAGGAATTCCCGAAAAAGCGGTTTGTCTGTTCGGCAAACAGGTTGTGCTCCATGTTCCAGTAAGGGTTGTTGAAATTGGTTGCCCTGTACAGAATCTGGGTATAGGGGTTGGTCGGGCTCTGGTAAGGAATCCCCTTTAGGTTGTAATTGACAGGCGCGGCAAATACAGTGGCCACAAGTCCGTCATTGGCGGTAGGCGCTTTTTTAATGTAGTTGGACGAGTAATTCATGGAAACACCGGTTTTCCAGGTTTGGCTCAATTTTGTTTCTGCATTGACCCTGGCGCTATAGCGATCCTGGGAAGTAGAAGAAATAATGCCTGACTGGTTGGTATTGCTTATCCCGAACGAATAGGTAGATCTCTCGGTAGACTGATTGATTCCGAAAGAGTTGTTTAACGTAATACCGGTCTTAAAAAAGTTGCCTACATTGTTATAGACCTGCGGGGTAACCCATGGGTCCATGCCCGCTGTAGCGAGTTGCGGAACATAGTACTTGCCGGCATATGTGGTTGCGTTGTTCCCATTTCTCGCGTTGGCAACGCTACCTCCGTAGGCAGGATCATTTGGCAGATCAACGATTCGTGGGCCCCAAGCCGTAGATGCATTCGGGTTAAATGTATAACCTGTTCCATTGTTTAAAGGTGTTCCTTGCGCCCATGTTTTTTGATATTCCGGTTTTCTTGAAATAACGTCAGCGCTTGAGTAGGATGAAAACGAAATCACCGGCTTTCCTCCTTTGGCAGCGCTTCCACTCTTTGTGGTTATCACAATAACACCATTGGTAGCCCGGATCCCGTAAAGGGCAGCAGCAGCTTGTCCTTTTAAGATGTTAATACTTTCAATATCATTGGGATCGATATCAACCGCACGGTTGGCAATGTCAGTGCCGGATACCCCATCGCCCCTGACCTGCGAATTGCCATTGCTGCCACTTTGAAAATCAGCCTGCGAGGCTACAGGCATCCCATCAATTACATATAAGGGAGTATTGTTCCCGGCAAATGAACGGGCACCCCTGATGGTTATCTGTGTAGAAGCCCCGGGCGCTCCACTCGAAGGAGTGATGGCTACCCCCGACAATTTCCCCTGAAGGGCCGTTGCAAAGGATGAACTTCCTGTGCGGGTGAGTTCTTCATTCTTTACATCCTGAACTGCGTAACCCAGTGCTTTCCGTTCCCTTTTCATGCCAAAAGCAGTGACAACAACTTCGTCAACACCAATCACATTTGATTTGAGAACTACATCTATTTTATTGACCGATCCAATGGCAACCTCCTGGGTGATCATTCCAACAAACGAAAATGTTAATACTTTGGACGATTCCGGAACAACGATGGAATAGAGGCCATTTGCATCAGTAATGGTCCCATTGGTGGTTCCCTTTACACTTACAGTAGCACCCGTAACCGGAAGTCCATCATCGGCAGAACTGACCAATCCGGTAATTTTCCTTGTCTGTGCCATCGCACTGAAGAGCCACAGCCCAAGAAGAAATGCAATCAAGAATCCTTTTTTCATAGATAAAATATTTAGATTATAGAACAACAGCCTACTGGATTATAACCTACCGGCAGTTAACCGGCGTTTTGAGTTTATCGGTAAACAACCCGAATGTGCCGGTCATCACCGTGACTTAGAAGTAAAGAATGATATTTGGTATTACGCTTCATTTTGATCAGTTGGTGACTACCCTTTCACAGATAAATCAACAGGATCAAACCTATTATAAAAACTTTCAGAGGCTATTTTTTATCAATGTAACCGGCACTCCAAGGGGTAAATGATTGGTACAGGGGGACAGATGGACTCTGACATGAGTTATGTGCCGTTTGTCCGGAAAAACTTGCCGTTCACCATAAACAATGCTTAATTGGCCATTGATCAGCTGTAACAATTATGAAATAAGAGCGTCTTATAGTAGATTAATTATGGTCAATTAAAATGAAAGAGGTAATAGCTACGGTTTTTTTACTGACAATTTCACTAGTTTCTATTGGTAAGACTCAAATTTCTCCTTTACAAAACGAAAGTTTATCAAAAGGTTGTATTCCTGAAATATCTGAAATCCCTTTGATTTCTCCTGCACCTTATTTAAATAAATGCCTGAATATCAAAGAAATATCGTACAAAGATCTTTCTTGGATAGTTGAAAATAAAAATAAGAGGTTAAAGGACGATGCTGCAATGTCTGTCAAGAGAGAGCCTCATTGTAAGATAAGCGCAATAAAAAACATCTCTGGGAAACAGGTAAAGACCCTTCTTTCAAAAAAAATGGCTCATTTATTGTACGCTGTATCGGTTGAAGAATTTTCCATCCTCAGGATAAAAACAGACAGCGCTCCAGGAACGAAAGATGTTAACACTCCTTTTGTCTCCTATTACCCGGGCCTCTTAAACGAGAAAATCCTATAACCTTCTGGTCCTATTTGATCCGTATCCCCTTTATTCCATAGTCATTGACCGGAATGGAGATGATAGAGGTATGCTTAATCAAAATCAAATGCTCTGCGCGGGGTTATTTATTGCAATCTGCATGTTTTAAGGTACGAACGACAAAAATACAAGCAAAAAGCCCTCTTTTCCGCCATTCAGCTTCTTATGCCCACAGTTACCTTAGATACATTGATAATGTTAACGCTCCCTGTTTTTACGAAATATATTTGAGCCAAAGTTCATTATCAACCATTTTTTAAAAATTATTCCAATGAAAACAATCATTTTAACCACCGTGTTATTCCTTATGGTTTCTATGTTTGCCATGGGCAACAAGATTGTTGCCAAAGGATCATCAAATTCTGCTTTTGGGAATTACAAAATTGAACAACTGGAAGATCATATGATGCTCCAGGGCAAAGAACTGGACAAGTACCTGATTACCTACGAAAAGTCAGATATGAAGGTCGTTGTCGTTCTTGACAAACAGAAAAAGTGCAAAAAGTATTATGTGCTAACAGATGAAGCTCCAGTGCAGTATGAGTGCAACGGCGTCTATTTTGGAATTAAGAAACTAGACGATCAACTCCTCTCCAGTGGTTTTGTGACCTCCATGGAAAAGCTGAACAAACAGGTTTATTTTCACCAAAAAGTGCTGGCTGGCGGAACAGATACAATTGACCATCTAGGTTTGATTGCCTCCTATTATCCGGAGTTTTTCTGCCAAAAAGTCTCCTGAATTTAGATTTTGATCTATCCGAATTACCAATAACAGGGATTCATAAGGGAAGTCTTCTTCTGAGGACTTCCCTTTTTTGATTCCGTTTATAGAACTAAATCCAAAGGGGTTGCAAAATTGAGGATTACGGCATATATTTGCTATACTGCAATTACCCTTAATACCTAACCAACCATGGACCATCAAACGATTGTCAGGATTCACAACCTTCAGAAAAGATACGGAAAAAAAGAGGTACTGAAAGGTATCAACCTGGAGATCAGTTCCGGACAAATTATCGGATACATAGGCCCCAACGGGGCAGGGAAATCAACTACCGTGAAGATACTCTGCGGATTGATCACGGATTTTGGCGGAGAGATAGAAATTTTCGGTCAGGAGTTGAGAAGCCACACCCTCGAAATCAAGAAACAGGTAGGCTATATTCCTGAAAATGCAGTATTGTACGAATCGCTTACCGCCATGGAATTCATGGAGTTTATAGGAGAAATGCGTGGTCTCGACAAGGAGCAGACACGAAGCAAGGCAGAAGCCTTGATGGCTATCTTCGAGATGAAATCCAACATCAACCAACGGATCTCCACCTTCTCGAAAGGGATGCGCCAGAAGGTGTTGATATGCTCTGGCCTGTTGCACAACCCCGATCTGATCTTCATGGATGAGCCACTCTCCGGTCTGGATGCCAATTCGGTTATCATGGTCAAAGAGATGCTGATCCACCTCGCCCGCGAGGGAAAAACGATCTTCTACAGTTCACACCTGATGGATGTGGTGGAGAAAATATCTGACCGTATCATCCTGATCGATCAGGGAATGGTGATTGCCGATGGATCGTTCGCCGAACTCAATAAGCTCTCCAACGACGCTAACCTTGAAAAAATGTTCACCCGCCTGACAGGGAATACGAACCACGAAGAAAAGGCTGAGGCATTTATCAACGCGTTTGAAAAATAACTGCCATGATCCGTTTTATCCTTTTACTTTTTAAGCCGTTTAAGAGGTTCATCGAAAAGATGGGCGCCGACTATAGCCAGTTCGTCAGGATCCTTGAACTGAAGCTTACCCTCGACAACCGCAGGGTGAAGGGCCTGACCAAAAAACCCCAGAACGATCAGCAAAACATGCTGGTAAAACAATCGCTGACCCAGATTTTTCTTGGGAGCTTCTTCGGAATATTTCTGGTATTGGTTAAATTACCTTTCACCTTTTTCTATTTCTCTCATACCTTCCTGATGGTCATGATGGCCATGACCATCATTTCCGAATTCACCACCGTTCTGTTCGACACCTCTGAAAATGTGATTATTCAGCCGCTGCCTATCAAGGGAAATACCATCAATCTTGCCCGGAATGCCCACGTATTTATCTACCTTGTGCTTATGGCTTTTAACCTCTCGGTAGTTTCGATCATCATTGCGATCATCAAGTTTGGGTTCGTTTCGGGACTGATATTTGTCTTTACTATTTTCCTTAATGTTCTCTTCACCCTCTTTCTGGCCAACATTCTCTACCTCGGAATTCTGCATCTCGCCAGCGGCGAACAGCTCAAAAACCTGCTTATGTATTTTCAGGTAGTCGTGGCCATTCTATTTATGGCCGCATACCAGTTTGGTCTGAAAATGGTCGACAAAAGCGCCATCACCAACATGGTCCTGCCGGTTAACTGGTACACCTTTCTGGTACCACCTGCCTTTTTTTCTGGTTTCATTGAAGGTTTATCGACAATCAACTATGATCTGAACCACCTGATTTTTATCACAGAAGCGCTCTTTATCCCAATGGGAGCAATCTACCTGACGGGGAAATACCTCA
>JBBIUJ010000165.1:0-8921 GCA_037440345.1 Prolixibacter sp. | reverse complement strand
TTGGCAAAATCTCCTATTACCTCATCGAAGCGGGAACCGGTAGCGGAAGCATCCGGAGCAACAAATATGCCGTATCACTCAATGACGGACTTAAAGCAGCTGGTTTCCAGACAACCAAAGATTTAGGGGAAAACTACCTGGCCTTCAATGCCAAAATCATGTCAGATAACCTGGTTCCCGACTATTTCAATAACCCTGTCATGCTGGCCGCGAATGGGGTCAAAGATGGCAAGGCCCCTGCACATTTCAAGAAAAGATTGATACCTTTTCATGATGAATTGGACCTGACCAAAGAGCAGATAGCAAAGGAGATTCCCAATTCAGATATTGCCGTGATCACCCTTGGCCGTAGCGGTGGTGAGGGATACGAAAACGGGTATTTCCCCAGTTCAGTAAACGAAATAAACCTTGTCCGCAATGTTTGTGACGCCTACCATGCAGCCGGTAAAAAGGTAGTGGTAGTCCTCAACGTCGGTGGCGTTTGCGAAACCGCCAGTTGGAGAGATTATCCGGATGCCATTTTGCTAGCCTGGCAACCCGGACAAGAGGGGGGACACGCCATTGCCGATGTTTTAAAAGGAGCTATCAACCCATCAGGCAAACTGCCTGACTCCTTCCCCCTGAAGATCGACGATGTTCCTTCCGCAAAATTCTTTCCGGGAGAGCCGGCCGATAATCCGGTCAACTCTTTTTACAACGAAGGAATCTATAGCGGATACAGATATTATGACTCTTTCAAGATGCCGGTAGCTTATGAATTTGGCTTCGGCTTGTCCTATACTACTTTTGAATATTCCGGAATGAAGCTAAGCAATCCTACTTTTGATGGGAGAATGACTGTTTCTGTCACGATAAAAAACAGTGGTAAAGTAGCCGGGAAAGAGGTGGTTCAGCTATATCTCTCGGCTCCTGACACAGAGATGGAAAAGCCAACTGAAGAATTGAAAGGATTTGCCAAGACAAGCCTGCTACAACCAGGAGCGTCCCAGCAGCTTGCCTTTGATCTTGATTCCCGTTCCCTGGCCTCTTTCCGGAGTGGAATCAGCTCTTGGGTGGCAGATCAGGGTGAATACATGGTGCGCATTGGCGCATCATCAAAAGATATCCGGCTAAAAGCTTCGTTTAACCTGCCAAAAGATATTCTGGTAGAAAGAGTACATGACATCATCTATCCCAATTTCGCTATGAAAGAACTCAGTAGAAACAACATGATTCCTAAACAATGACTACTAATTTCGATCAAAAAAAATGAACATTTGGGCATTTTAAAACGTTCTTCTGATATTGAACAAATTAAAGCAATATGCATGTATTGCAATTGAAGGCAAAATAACCGAATATGGATATACAACTTTTAATAGGAAGCTTTGTAGCGTTATTAGCGCTGATTAATCCGATTCAAAAGATTTTTGTCATCACTTCATTACAAAACCAGTTCACAGACAAGGAATTGAGGTATTTATCTGCTAAATCAACGCTTACCGCATTGATTATACTGATCTTCTTCCTATTTCTTGGTCACTTGATATTTAACTATGTATTTCATATCCAACTATATGCCTTCCAGGTCACTTGCGGTGTTGTATTGTTTTACAATGGAGTAACTGGGCTTCAAAAGGGCGCCTTTTTGCAAGTTGATCAAAATATCAAGCTATCCGATCTTTCAGCAGTACCAATTGCCATGCCAATGATTGCAGGTCCTGCAACTATCACAGCAGTTGTCACTTTTCCTGCCCATTACGGAAAACCGATAACTATACTCGCAATTGTTCTGGCACTGGGAATAAACCTTTTGTTCATGCTCTTCGCCAAAAATATCGGCAAAATGTTTTCGAAATTCAATCTAATGAATGCGTTGATCAGGATAACCGGACTCATTGTTGCTACCATCGGAGTTCAAATGGTCCTTACCGGAATAACAAATTTTATTGGCACCTTGGTAAAAGTGTGATATACAGACGATTAATTGTAAATTATATTTATTCAATTGCAAATCATCGTTTGATAATGATTCAAATAAATTGCACATCAAGCTAGCAAATTATTAAGCCAATCTTGAATTTTATGAATAAGGATACTGGCTTTGGATGGAAATCAGGCAAGATAAAATCCTGGATAGCGTTGGTAATTTTGTTTACCTGCTTTTTCCTGACTTATTTGGCTGTTCACTATACAATAATGAGCAATACCAATCAAAGTGCTATTGAATACAATTTGATAGGTAATGAGATTAAGATCAAAATTACCACCAGACTGAATGCACATGCCCTTCTTTTGAATGGCGCAGCATCTCTTTTTGCAACCAAGGATACAGTTACACGAAAAGACTGGAACAATTATATCGAAAATTGTCAGTTGGATAAAAATCTACCTGGCATACAAGGGGTTGGTTTTTCGCTCATTGTGCCAAAAAGCCAACTAAAGGAACATATTCGGCGCATCCGGAAAGAAGGATTCCCTGAATACAACGTCCGGCCCGCAGGGACCAGGGATTATTATACATCCATTATTTTCCTGGAACCATTTTCCGGAAGGAATCTCAATGCATTTGGTTATGATATGCTCAGTGAATCGGTGCGGAGTAAAGCCATGGAAAAAGCGCGTGACCACAATATTGCGGTGTTATCAGGAAAAGTTTTACTGGTTCAGGAAGCCACCATGGATGTTCAGGCCGGAACTTTAATGTACGTTCCCGTCTATCGGCATCAAACTCCCGTCAATACTATTGAAGATCGCAGGGTTGCAATCAAAGGATGGGTCTATAGTCCATACAGGATGAATGATTTGATGCATGGCATACTGGGACGCTGGGATATGATGGATGAGCAACGCTTACATCTTCAAATATATGATAATGACACCATTTCAAATGTGACGCTACTCTTTGATAGTCAGAAAAGCGATGCTGATACTTTAAGTCACAATGATCTGCCCAAAAGAAAATTAATTCTGCCAATCGAATTCAATGGAACAAAGTGGATCCTGCTCTTTTCCCAAAGCAAAGAACAGTTCGCCAAGCAGACTTACCTGACCAGCAATGTAATGCTTGTTCTGATTTGCGGTATAGTGATCAGCCTGTTGCTCTATTTTCTTGTGGTAGCCTACTTCTATACAAAACAGAGGGCACAGAAAATAGCAAACCATCTAATTTTGAAACTCCAGGAGAGTGAGGAACAGCGCATCATGCTTTCCCAGGCTGTTGAGCAAAGTCTTATTTCGGTAGTAATAACAGATATAGATGGTAACATCGAATACGGAAACCCATATGTCATGTCGCTGACAGGTTATACACCCAAAGAAATATTGGGAAAAAACCCGCGCATTTTCAGCAGTGGGGAGAAATCGGTTGAAGAATACAAATATTTATGGGATACAGTTCTTTCGGGTGGTGTTTGGATAGGGGAGTTTCATAACAAAAAAAAGAATGGCGAACTCTATTGGGAAGCTGCTGTAATTTCGGGAATAAAGAACCAAAAAGGTGAAATATCCCACCTGTTGGCAGTCAAAGAAAACATCACCGAACGCAAAATAGCGGAATGGGAATTAAAGTCAAAGAACGAAGAACTCCGTAAAGTTATAGCTGAAAAAGACAGGTTTTTTTCCATCATAGCACACGACCTTCGAAGTCCATTCAGCGGCTTTTTGGGTATTACCGGGCTAATGGCAGAAGAGATGCAAAATTTAACCAAGGAGGAGATGCATCAGATGGCTCTTAGCATGAAAAAATCGGCAGATAATCTTTTCCGGCTTCTTGAAAACCTTCTTCAATGGGCAGGAATGCAGCAGGGTCTAATTCCCTTCCAGGCCAAGTTGGTCAAATTGCTTCCAATTGCAAATGAGAGTTTGGCCCTTGTCAATGAAGTAGCAAAAAACAAATGGATCAAAATTACATCCTCAATTCCGGATGAAACTGAGGTGTGGGCCGATGCCAAGATGCTGCAAACGGTCGTCAGAAACTTACTTTCAAATGCTGTAAAATTTACACATAAGGGAGGACATATAATGCTTTCAGCACAAACAACCGGCGATCTTGGCGTTGTAATATCCATCAAAGATTCCGGTATAGGCATGAGTCCCGAAATGGTTGAAAATTTGTTCCTGCTCGACTCAAAATCAAACAGGAAGGGGACTGAGGGTGAACCAAGTTCAGGGCTTGGCCTGTTGCTCTGTAAAGAATTTGTAGAGAAGCATGGTGGAAAGTTGTGGGTGGAAAGCGAAGTTGGGAATGGAAGTACTTTTTCTTTTAATATCCCCAACAAACAATTATAATCGCTGATTATCAGTAGGTATTGTGTTCCGATAGAAACCGTTTCAATACCTTATTGCATACATTTTATAAACGACCAAAGTGAGAACGTATTCTTTGAAGAAATTAATATTATTCCCTTTTACAAAATAATAGCAAAAAATAGTTGATAAAACTAGGTAATGGTGATGCACTTCAAGGATACAGAGAAATTAGGTTTCTGTTTCTATTTCATCAAAATCGGCAAGAAAGGGTGAGATGCACAAAGCCATCAATTTATGGCAGCCATCATAAAATTATGGAGCGTAATGGGATTTCTGTCTGGTTGTTGACTATTTAGCGCTGCGACTATTCTTTCATATCCATTCATATATCTGTTTACAATGATAGATTTTGATTAAAACTGTACCTTGAAAGTTTCAATAGCGTTATGGCCTATTTGCAACGAGAAGCTTTTTCCATGGGTTTGTATCTCGGTACCATTTTCTTCAATAATATCGGTATGCCAAAGTTTTTTGATAACTGAAGGCAAGTTGACAGTAACATTCGTGTCAGAGCCCGTCATTTCGCAAAGCCGGAAGATATAACTATTGTCATCGTCGGCTTTTTTCCAAGTGGTTACCAGCACATTACCGGCATCCACTTTAATAA
Organism: Prolixibacter sp.; assembly: GCA_037440345.1. Taxonomy (GTDB): domain Bacteria; phylum Bacteroidota; class Bacteroidia; order Bacteroidales; family Prolixibacteraceae; genus CAINVV01. Next base: position 4,024 of record JBBIUJ010000165.1, on the reverse strand, counting down.
AACCCGCTTCTTCAGGCAATCCTGATCCTGCTTTTTTTGTTTCTATGACATTTGCAATTAACGGGCAATTGCTTTGCTTCCCCTTTTGAACAAAGTTTTTCCAGCTGCCTTCCAAGGAAGAAAGCGAAAATGAATAATGATGGTTTCCAGGCTGCAGATAAAAATTACCTTCCCCATGACAACTTCTTCGACTGGCAAGTAATATCCCCTGCAGAACAGGATTCTGGTTCTGGGAATTTGTTGGGTCGACCCAATCAAACGTAGCAACTGAACTGCCAATATTTACCGATACATTATCCGATGAAGCATTGAACCAATCCTGCACTTCGCGCGGATGTACCCTGGCACATTCGGTATTGTAAATTTGATCAGGCTTTGAAAATCCGGCAGCACCCTTTATTTCACTTTTCCCAACTTCAACAACTCCCATTGGAACTTCATAAGCAATGGCAGAATTCGTTTGATTAAGTGGAAATGCAATCCGGTATTCTCTGTAATGCTCCCCCGAGAAACCCAATATATCAATCTCAAAATCAATCTTTTTAAGATTCTCATACAGAATCACCTTCTCTTTTATTGCAGCAAATTTTGTCTGTTGGGTAAATTCATAAGCTTTTCGGACAGCGCCAAATTCCGAACAGTTCCAAGTAGGGGCATATTGGCTGACTTTTTCAAACCCATTCATACTTACAGGCTGAATATCAGTGAATTCTCCTGCCCCATTTCCAACCGACTCAAGTTGAAAAATTTCGCCTCCCAATAAGTTTCCCGAAGAGAGAAGTTCTTTTTGCAGTTGTTTATCAAAAATAGATTTTATTCCACCCTTACTAAATTCAACTCTATAATACTTGTTATCTACTACTTGACCATTGGAATAATTGTTTACATCTGAAGGTTGAGTTGGCTGCACCGGTTGCATCCAGTAATTGGTACTCTGGTCGCTTTCAAATTTTTTAATTTCATTGATTATCGGTTTCAGATAATAGGTTTTGTAACCCATCGAGGGCACATCTTCAGCAACAAATGTAAGTGAGACCGGCTCTTTAGAGGTTACAACTTCAGAAGATATTTGTTGTGAGGGAATTTCTTTACCTGTCGATGCATCAATAACCCGGTAGGTAGTAATGTTTTGTCCGTAGGCATCAATATTCACTTTCACTAAGTCTGTCCTTTGCCACGATAGTGTGTTAAAGACCACCACGGCCAATCCGTCCTGCGAAAATTTTATTTGTTTCGAAATTAGATCGACCGATTTTTTTACAATTTCAGAGGAGATATCAAGCGCTGTTTCAAATTTACGCCTGAAAGCCAAATCGGTTAAATCGCCATGTTTTCCTCCCCAACCATGGTCGGGATAAATAGCATTAAGCCATGCTGTGTTGAATTGCCCCTGCGGATACCGCTCAAAGCTATTTTCCAGGAACGAGGCCGTTGTTGCAAGCTTTTCGGCTGAAATAAGCATCCTGTTGGCATTTCTTGAAGCTGTTAATGCTTTTTCATGTGTGGCTCCGTGTATATATAACCAAACTTCGGGACGTTCACCAACAATTTTCTCAAAACCGGCATGGGGCGACTTTACGGCCATCAATGCTTCACTCCCGGTGGCAAAGCTAATCTCTGGCAACCCTGTTTTAGCATGATTTTCATTCCATAATTTCAGAAATGATGTAAACTCTTTGGGTTCAGACCAATCGAGTGAATACAAAAAAGGCAGATTAGGAGCTAATTTATTCTGTTTAAAATAATCATTCCATTTTTTCAGGTACTTAAGCATATTTTGTGTGGTTGCAGAATCGGTCTTTGATTCCAAAACTTCGTAACTTGCCTGGTAATATTGTCCGGGGGTAAATGCCAGAACTTTACTTCCATCAGGACTGTACCAATTATAAATACCGGGTTCGTGACGTGAGAAATGAAGGTAATCGATTCCGGCTTTTGCAAGTATCTGGGGCATTTGTAAGGCCCTGCCGGGAACATCTTCATTGAAAGCAGAGGTAAAACTACATCCGGGTAGCTGCTTTTGTAACCACTTTTTACCAAGATATACCTGACGAACCAGCGCTTCACCATCGTACATCGATTCGTAAGGATTGTTGTAGGTTGCCCCCCATTCAATCCTACCTTCCCGGGTATATTTGTGCAGTAGCTTGAGTTTATCGGGATGGCGCTTCAGATACTCCATAAGCTCCATGCTGCATTCGCAGGTAAACCGAAAATTGGGATTTCTCTCCAGGATATTTAACACTGGGGTAAGCATTTTTTCATCCCGCCAGATTTCACAGGCTCCGATCGAATCCATCCAGGCAATATCCTGATGGCTTGAGGGAATGATATTGACTTTCCCCTTTTTAAAATAGCTGTTATCCTTCGATTTGGAGCTAGCCGGACGGTAATTGTCCTGTCCTGACGAAACCGATACTGAAAGCAAAAACAGTAATGAAATAGTAATTAATCGTTTCATGCGTATATAATTTGTTTTTCTAATGGTCGCATGGAATACCCATCCGCCAGCTAGCGGATTCGGTTGGTGTGAATATGCTCTCATGGGTATTTCATATTTTAAGACTGATGTGTTTTATTAGTTTTTGAATTTAATCCGGATTGCATATCAACTTAGTCCCTATGTTTGCAATCATCTGTTGTGTTTATAGTTGAAAGTTCTCCGCCTCTATTTCACCACTAGTTTTCTTACAGATTCCAACTGACCGGAAGTGATGCGTACGAAGTTAATACCTTTAGGCATATCCTTGATATTGACATCGTGTGATGTTTGTCTGGAGGCCAGTAGTTCTTTGTGCATCACTTTGCCTTCGGCATTGATTAATTCCAATTCAACTGGTGCGGTTCCACAACTGCTAAACTTCACAGTTACTCTTTTTTGAACCGGATTGGGAAACAATTCCAGATTAAGATTATCGGCCTGGGTTTGTTTAAGGGCAGCCGGAGTCGTGTATTTCAACCGGGCATTTTCAAGTGTCACAACATAGGAATTTCCGGCCGTAGTGGGGATAGTGAGATTACGTCCCTTCCAGTTCAGGCACAGAGTATCGCCTTGTTTAGACAATACGTTTACCGATTTGAGCGAATCGTTTTCCCAAATGACATCCACCACAAAACCACCACGGGCGCATAAGCCTTTGAAGTTACCGGTTTTCCAATCAGCTGGTTTGGCGGGCAACACTTCAACATAACCCTGGTGACTTTGAATCAACATTTCGGCAATACCGGCAGTAGTACCTAAGTTACCATCGATTTGGAACAGCGCGCTGTAGTTTCCCCACAGGTTATTCAGCACCGAGTTTTTGAGGTAGCCATACACATGCGTAAGAGCCAGTTCGGGTTCGTGGAAACGGGCATAGTAGTTGACCGCATAAGCACGCGACCATTCATTACCAACCATACCGTTGACCACGCGGGTGTCCAGACTTTTGCGAGCGGCGGCATAGAGTGCCGGAGTCTTGGTCTGCGTAATAACATCGCCAGGATAGAATCCCCACAAGTGCGAGCTATGACGGTGACCTATCTCGGTTTCTACATATTCCTTGTCCCATTCGAGCAAACGTCCATCGACCGAACTGATTTTGAGAGGAGCCAAACTGTCGAGTTTGTTCTGCAGGCGGGCTGCAAAGTCCTGATCGACATTCAGCAACTTACTGGAAGCGATACAAGCATTGAAAAGTTCGGCAATAATTTCGTGGTCGCATGCCGGCCCCATGCACAAATTGTAGGTAGGTCCGTCACTAACCAGTTTGAAACTATTTTCGGGCGAAACAGACGGCCCTGACACCAGTTTGCCGGTAGAAGGATTTTTGCATAGGTAATCGGCATAGAAAAGCGCGTATTCTTTCAGCACCGGATAGCCCTTTGTCGCCAACCAGTTTTTATCCTTTGTAAACAAATAGTGATCCCACAGATGAGTGGCACACCATCCGCTACCCAATGGCCAGTAGCCATACGAGAGTCCACCGATAGGACTTGTCATGTACCAAACGTCGGTAGCATGTCCGAATACCGCGCCGTTGCA
>JBBIUJ010000164.1:0-8947 GCA_037440345.1 Prolixibacter sp. | reverse complement strand
AAGAGGAAGATACACCTTCGATTGAGCATGATGATATTCGGAAAACAATTTTGGCAAAAATCTGCTGGACACACCACCTGATTATTATCGGCAGATGCAAATCTGCAGAAGATAGGGAGTTTTATATCCGCCTTTGTATTCAAGATCGTTACAGTAAGCGGGAACTGGACAGACAGATTAATAGCGGAGTATTTGAACGGGTTATGTTGGGGAATGCCCATCTTTCAAAGAACATCAAAAGCCCAACAATGGTTGCACAATACCTGATGGCCATACCTGACAAAAAAATACTGGCGCAAAAATTACATGAGCTTTTTCTGGCGCATGAATAAAATCTTTTGCCTGGTCATACTAAACGAGCCAATCAATTAACGCTTTTATGTAATTTAGTGATCAATAATATTCTCTTAAGCATTGAAACCTATGATGAAGTACTTATTGATCAAATCTATTCTTATCCTGTCTGTTGCAGCCATCTCCTCCTGCTCTTTCTCGCAGAACAAACCGGCGCCTGAAGGTCCACAAGTGCTGATCTCAACAAAATATGGCGATATGAAGGTGGTGCTGTACAATCAAACGCCTTTACACCGCGACAATTTCATGAAACTCACAAAAGAGAGGGTATTTGACAGTCTGATATTTCACCGGGTGATCAAAGGCTTCATGGTTCAGGGCGGTGATCCCAACTCCAAACGCGCCACCAAAGAACAGGTGCTTGGCGACGGCGATCTGAATTATACCGTCCCGGCCGAAATCGTACCTGGAATTATTCACAAAAAAGGGGTGATCGCGGCCGCCAGGAATGGCGATGAAGAGAATCCGGAACGCCGCTCTTCGGCCACCCAGTTTTATCTGGCCCAGGGGAAAGTGTACAAACTGGATGAAATTCCGGCCATCGAGCAAAAAATGAACATCAGGGCATCGGAATCGCTATTCCTAAAAATGAAATCCGAGAAAATTGATACCCTCATGTTGTTCCAAATGGCCAGAAACAAGGAGGGCTACGACAAGTTGATCGAAAAATTGAAGCAAAAAGCGATCAGGGAGGTCGAAAAAAATCCAATAAGGTTGACTAAGCAGCAAGTTGAAACCTACACGACGCTCGGAGGAATTCCGCACCTGGATGGAGGTTATACTGTTTTTGGCGAGGTGTTGGAGGGACTTGCTGTTATCGACTCCATTGCTGCACAACCAACGGGCGCCAATGATCGTCCTTTGGAGAACATCCGGATGACAATCAAGGTAATTAAGGAATAACAGTCTCCATTTTAAACCCGACTTTGTCCAGGTCTTTGTAAAAGGATGGGTATGACTTGGTGACGACCATGGCATCATCTATCCTGATGGAACCATTGAACATGGCAACAGGAGCAAAGGACATGGCCATTCTGTGGTCGTGGTAGGTGGCAATAACCGGTTCGGACTGAGAAATAGATTGATCGAACTCCCCATTCCAGGCCAGCTCGCCTTCAGCAGGTTCGGTTAGCCTGACACCCAATTTCGAACATTCGCATTGCAAGGCGGCAATTCGGTCGGTCTCCTTTATCTTCAAGGTTTTCAGGCCGGTAAAGTGAAAAGGCAGCCTCTTGCCGATGGCCAGCACCACAAAAGTTTGGGCAATATCAGGGTACTCAATAAAATTCAGGCTTAATTTTTTCAATGTCGACTCTTTGCCCTTTGTCACCCTGACTGATTCGCCCTCCTGCCGGGAAATTATTCCGAAATATTTTTCGAACCATTCGGCCTGGATTGAATCACCTTGCAGGCTCTTCAACCGAAGTCCTTTCAAATGCAAATCGCATCGTTCAGACAAGGCTGCCATTGCGTACCAGTATGATGCTCCAGACCAATCCGCCTCTACAAAATAAGATATTGGCTTGTAGGTTTGCGCATCAATGCGGATTTCATTGCCGCTCCATTGGTATTTGATGCCAAATTTCTTCATGATCCCCAGGGTCATTTCGATGTAGGAGCGTGAGGTAATCCTGTTGGTCAAACGAAGGGTCAGTCCGCCCTGAACGGTTGGGGCGATCATCAGCAAAGCCGAAATATACTGACTGCTGATGCTTCCGTCCAGTTCGAGGATGCCTCCCTTGAGGGCTGCGCCTGTAATCTTCAGGGGCGGAAATCCCTCCTGTCCGGTATATTCAATCTGTGCCCCAAGTTTGCGCAAAGCGTCAACCAAAATTGAGATGGGCCTTTGCTGCATCCTTTCGGACCCGGTAAGATGCCATTCTCCCACAATTTTCGATAGATAAGCAGTCAAAAATCGCATCGCGGTACCGGCATGATGAATATCGAAGGAGTTCGAGTTTGATTCCAGCACCTGGTTCATCACCATGGAATCATCGCAATCGGAAAGGTTTTTAACGGGGAATGAAGAGTAGCTCAGCGCGTTGATGATCAACACCCTGTTGCTGATACTCTTGGAAGCGGGCAACATAATTTCACCAATGAGTGAAGAATCTGTTTTGGTCAAAAGTATCTGCATGGCTCAATTGTTGTTCATCTCCCTGAAATAATCAAGCGCCTCAAAGATCTGCTGTTTGCTGCAATTTTGGTTGATCTCCACCTCTCCCACCGATTTGATCAGCGTAAAATTAATCCGCTTTCCCTCATTCTTTTTGTCGTGGCCCATCAGTTCGAACAATTCTTCATAATCGGTGGCCAACAATTGGTATTTACCATAAACAGCAATGAGCCATTTGGCAAGAAAATGCATGTTGCCATCCGGAAACCCTGAATTGAGGTGAGAGAGATAAAGCTCGGCAATCATGCCGAAAGCCACAGCATGTCCGTGCAACAAGGGTTGACCTTTGCTTAGTGAAAAACTCTCAAAGGCATGTCCAATTGTATGTCCAAAATTCAAAGCCTTGCGTATGTTATTTTCGTTGGGATCCTTTTCTACAAAATAGTTCTTGATGATGACGGAGTGTGCTATCATACCCTGTAAGATCGCATAATCCGGGTGTTGCAAGTCAAATTTTTGAAGTTCAGCGAGATGGTCCTGGGAATGGATCAGTCCGTGTTTGATCATTTCGGCATAACCCGAGATGAGATTTTCGTGGTTTAGCGTTTTCAGGAAGCGCGTATCAATAATCACCTTAATCGGCTGATTGATTACACCAATTTCATTCTTCAGGCCATTGAAATTGAAACCCGTTTTCCCACCAACGGAGGCATCCACCTGCGCCAGCAAGGTAGTTGGAATATTGATAAACCGAATTCCCCGCTTAAAGGTGGAAGCTGCAAAACTGCCCAAATCAGTTACCATCCCTCCTCCAAGGTTTACTACAAGGGATTTTCGATCAGCGCCATTCCTGCTAAGGGAAAGCCATATCTTTTCGACCGATGACAACAATTTATTTTCTTCCCCGGCAGGGATTACAATCTTCTTAAATTTTTCGAAACAAGGGGTGTCGCATAAGAGTGGAAGGCAATAACGGTCGCTGTTTTGGTCGACTACCAGAAACAGTTTGTCGTTAGGGAAGGAGGCGATGCTTTCGGCCAGAATGGTCTCAAGCTGATCAGTTACCACTACTGAATTATTATGATTCATATTAAGATAGATCTTCATTTCCAATGAACTGCAAAGGTAAAAGAAATATCATTGCACTGCTAATTTTGCAATGCCCTGACCCTTGAAACCAACAAGGTGATCCCCAAGCCAAAGAAACCAATCACCGCAAAAGAATAGCGTAAACCCGCAGCTTGTGAGATATATCCAATCAAGGGCGGACCCATCAAAAAGCCGAGAAAACTGACGCTCGAAACCGTTGCCAGTGCAATGCCGGTCGGTACTTTAGAATGTCGACCGGCCGCGCTGTAAACGGAGGGAACCATGCTTGAAACACCCAGCCCAACCAGCATAAATGCAAGGGTACAGGGAATCAGATAGGGAAAGAATACAGCCGTAAACAATCCTGTCGAAATCATGACGCCACAAATCTGCATCAATCTTTTTCTCCCAATCTTCGAAACAAAGTAATCGGCAACAAACCGGCCGCTTGCCATCATGACCATGAAAGAGGTGTAACCAAGAACCACCAGTGAAGCCGGTGCATGAACCACATCTTTAAAGTAGATGCCACTCCAGTCGAACATGGCCCCTTCACTGGCCATGCTACAAAATCCGATGATCCCGAGCTGGATGAGAACTCCATCCGGCCGGTTAAACAACTTGCGTTTGGGCTCATCCGGCCTGGCCCTGTGTTTGGTGCGATCCAAAAACGGATAATTGATCCAAACGAGTGTCCAAACGATCAAAATAATGGATGCGAAATGCCAGAACGGCTTTATTTGCAGGTTAATCATGGCAATGCCAATCAGCGCGCCGGTAAATCCGGCAAGACTCCATCCGCCATGAAAAGAGGCCATGATGGACCGTTGGTAGAGTTTTTCGGCAGCCACACCCTGCGTATTGATGGAGATATTGCACAGATTGCCTGAAAGCCCGAACAGGAACAAAGCGATGGCCAACTGCCAGCCCGCATGGACCAAGCCAATAGAACTAAGGACAATGGTGTAGGCCGGAAGGGCATAAGGCAGCACCTTATGACTTCCAAACCGCGTTACAAGTTTGCCTGAGAAAGGCATCATCAGGAACTGCCCTACCGGCAAAGCAAATAAAATGGTCCCAAATAAGGCATCGTTCAAATGAAGGGCCGATTTGATTTCAGGAATCCTACTCGCCCACGACGAGAAACAGAGTCCCATGCTGAAGTAAACCAGCGTTACAGCGATGCGGATGCGCCTTTTACCCGGAGCTGATTCTTCGAAAATTATATTTGTGGAGGTAAAATTCGTCATTCAAATACTTTCATAACGCATAAACCTTCTGTCAATAATTGCATCGGCAGCGCGTTGAGAGCAAAAGTATTGAAATAATATTTTCCGTTAACTACCTGCACCGATTTTTACCGAAGTCATGGTAAGTGAACCTGCCACTGCCTTGTCGTTGAAAATTGATACTGATTCATGCTTCTCCTTCAAAGCAAGAATGTAAAGAAGCGGCAAAAAATGTTCCGGGGAAGGAATCGCAAGGTCGAAAACTCGCCCATGCGATTGATAGTTGATCAACTGTTGATGATCACCATCAAGGATGTACTTCTTCATTTTTTCGTTCGCCTCCGTGGCCCAGTCGAAGGCAAATCCAACTTCGTTCAGCTTATCCCAGGCAACCCTGCCCAAGTTGTGAACGATGTTCCCGCTCCCGATGATCAAAACCCCCTTATTGCGCAGGGGGGCAAGCTCTCTGGCCAGTTCATAATGTGCCTGGGGCGTTTGGTAATAGTCCAGGCTCATCTGGATGACCGGTACATCTGCCGCAGGGTAAAGATGCTTCACCACACTCCAGCAGCCATGGTCGAGGCCCCATTTTTGATCGAAACCGACCTCTGCTTTTGAGATGCTCCTTTTGATGCCATCAGCCAAATCCGGACTTCCGGGAGCCGGATACTGCACATCGAACAATTTTTGCGGAAACCCACCAAAGTCGTGGATCGTCCTGGGTTTCTCCATGGCTGTCACAAAAGTGCCACGGGTCTCCCAGTGTGCGGAGATACAAAGGATGGCGCTTGGCCGGGGAATCGTTTTCCCGGCATCCCGCCATCCCTTTACAAATTCGTTCTCTTCAACAGCATTCATCGGAGAACCGTGACCCAGGAACAGCACAGGCATTTGCGCTGTGCTGTTCAGGGATCCGGCTAAATTATTCAATGCATTGCGTTGCATAATCTTGCTTATTAATTGACAATGGACAGTTGACAATGGACAATTATGTATATGACAGATTGATTAGAAATGATAAGAATGCACAATGTATATATTCCACATTGTCAACTGTCAATAGTCAACTGTCAATTTTATGACTGTTTTACCAGTTGAACTTCGCAACTGATTTTTACCTCTTCTCCCACCAGAACACCACCTGCTTCAAGCGCTGCGTTCCAGTTAAGGCCAAAATCTTTGCGGTTGAGTTTGCCGTTGATGGTAAAGCCGGCCTTTTCATTCCCCCACGGGTCTTTCATGACGCCCCCAAATTCGACATCCAGTTTAATTTGTCTGGTAACATCTTTGATGGTCAGTTCACCGTACAATTCATAGCTGCCGTCATCATCCACCTTTTCATAGGTATTGCCGACAAAATGAATCTGTTTGAAATTTTCGATATCGAAGAAATCTGCGCTTTTAAGGTGTGCGTCACGGTCGGCAACACCAGTATCAACTGAAGCGGGATTCATCCAAAAATCTATTTCTGAAGTCATAAAATCTTCACCGGTGGTGTAGATGCTTGCGTCGAACTCTTTGAACACACCCTTTACATTGGTTATCATCAGGTGTTTTACTTTGAAAGCTATTTCACTGTGAACAGGGTCGATACCCCATTTCGTTTTTGTCGTTTCCATATTTTTTTTTAATGGTTTATTATGGTACAAAGATGAGGCAACCTGCACTCCAGGCGGTAACACTTTTTGGAAAATAGGTTGTGAATTCAGGAAATAAGCGCCCTCATTTCATCGCGGAATTCGGTCGGAGTTTGTCCGGATCTCCGCTTAAAAACAGTCGTAAAGTAGGCTTTCTCATTGTATCCCAGCTCATAACCGATTTCCGAAATGGTCTTGTCAGTTGAAATTAGCAGATTTTTCGCTTCAATCAGTTTCCTGGTTTCAATGATTTCGGAAACGCTTTGCTGCAGAATGTTCTGGCAAATAAGGTTCAGGTTACGTGAAGACATAAACAGCCTCCCGGCATAAAAATCCACCCCTTCCGATCGCCGAAAATTCTCTTCCAGTATCAGCAAAAAATTCTTGAAGGTGACATTTTGTGTTTTTGAATTGAGCAAATCTTTCTTATCCTGTTTCCTTCGCTGCGATTCGATCATGGTAAACAGAGCGCCCAGCAGATGCCGGATCACAGGATAATCCGGATTTGGTTGCTGAACTTCGTCGAACATCATCCCGCACAACTTGTCCATTCGTTCAAAAGTCGCCCCTTCCGGCAACTCCAGGGTGGCATGATCATGATAATAAGAATAGAGTTGAAAGGTAGTTTCAGGAATAAATTCGCTTCTGAAACGGATTAGCCAGATGTTTAAGTCACCCTCTTTCACGGTGGGTTTGGCACGGTGCATTTTCCCTTTCGTTATAAAGCTGATGTATGGGGCGTTGTAAAACGTGGATTTGAAGTCGATAAAATGGTCCAACCCACCGGCAATTCCTACCAACAACTCCTCCCATTCGTGTACATGAGGGTCGTTCGGCGTTGCAGCCAATTTAACCGCATCTTCTTCTTTATACTTTTGTATGTCGAATAATTGATCCATTATTACTTACCAGGAATCTGCTGGCTTCTAATTTACAAAAAAAAAGAGGCCGCTTCACCTCAATGAAACGGCCTCCAACAAAGTTATGTAAAAATATTTTATTGCAGTTTGAACTCGATCGGAATGGTAAATGACACACTCACAGCCGTACCGCGCTGTTTACCCGGTTTCCAGTCGGGCATCAGGTTAACTACTCTGATCGCCTCTGCATCAAGCGATGGGCTAACAGACTGTTCAACTTTTGCCTGTTCCACTTTGCCTTCGCTGCTTACAACAAATGAGACAAATACTTTTCCCTGGATTTTATCCTTTTGGGCCTCAGCTGGATACTTAATGGCTTTAGCAATAAAAGTTCTCAATGCAATGGATCCTCCCGGAAATTCCGGCATCTCTTCAACAACGATAAATACCTGCTTCTCCTCTTTTTCATTGACTTTTGGCGGCACAAAGGATACTTTCTGTTTGACCAGGCCGTTTTTGAGGGCAAACTGTACCGGAACGGTATAGGACACACTAACGGCTTCTCCATTTTGTTTGCCCGGCTTCCAGGTGGGCAACTGATTGATTACACGGAGAGCTTCGTTGTCCAGCAATGGATGGACTCCCCTGACAATTTTAGCATCGCCGACTGTACCGTCCGACTTCACCACGAAGGTGACAAATACTTTTCCTTGTATACTGTCTTTGATTGCATCCGCCGGATATTTGATCGTTCTGCTTATAAGACTTCTCAGCGCCAGTTCTCCTCCCGGGAATTCAGGCATCTCTTCCACTACAACAAATACGCCATCTGGTCTTTGTAGAGGAACTTTTGGTGAAAGGGGTAAAAATAAGTCCTGCTTGGCATTTTTGTCTCCGTCCAGTGCAAATTGTACAGGAATCGTATAGGAAACGTTGACTGCTACACCTCGCTGCTTGCCCGGTTTCCAGGCCGGCATCAGGCTAATAACCCTGAGCGCCTCGGCATCAAGCATTGGATGGACTCCCCTGGCGACTCTGGCATTTCCGATAGTTCCGTCTGAATTCACGACGAAAGTGACAAAGACCCTGCCCTGAATTCCCTCCTTTTTGGCAGCTTCTGGATATTTGAGCGTGCTTCCGATATAATCTTTCAAAGCATTCTTTCCGCCGGGGAATTCGGGCATCTCTTCTACAACAACAAAAACATTTTTTCCATCTTGAATTTCAACCCTTTCGGCTGAATAAGCAACTCCAGTGCTGGCCTGACTCGCAGCTTTTGCCTTGGTTCTTATCAGAATCACTCCATTCTTTGCCTTCTCTCCATACACATAGGTGGCGGATTTATCTTTAAGCACTGAGATGGATTGTATTGTTTCCGGATTGATCTTATCCATGGCCGCTTTTGTAATTGGAATACCATCCAGAAAAAACAGTGGAGGATTTGCATCATCTATTCCACGAAGTGACATAGCTGGTGGAGGTGGCGGTGGCGGCGGTGTCCCGTATCCAATTACGGTTATCTGGTCAATTCCGACCTTACTGACCTCCATGACAATTTTCATGGGTTGACTGCTTACCGTCTGGACTACAGTCCGGAATCCTACAAAGGAGAAAACCAGTTCACCCTCAGCAGGTATCCCTTTCAACATAAAATTTCCATTT